>NZ_JBHJUK010000049.1:0-30137 GCF_042266225.1 Kitasatospora sp. NPDC056181 | reverse complement strand
CCCCACGTCCGCGGTGGGCCGCCCGCCCCCGGGCGGCCGCGACCCCACCGCGGGGGGGGCCCGGCCACCCGGCCCCCCGACCCCCCCACCCGGCCGCCCAGGGGCGGGGCCCCCCGGATCCGTCCGGGGGCCACGGCCTTCGCTCTTCCCCGGCACCCCCTCGGGGCCGGCTCGCTCCACGCGGCTGGGCGCACGCGGCTCGGGTCACGCGGGGGCCGGTCACGCGGGGGGCGCACGTAGTTCGGTTCACGCGGCCCGGCACGCTCCACGCGCTTCGGTTCACGCCGCCCGGCTCGCTCCACGCGGGCCGGGCAACGATCACCGCAGCCGTCACGGTAACCACGGCGACCACAACGACCGCGGCAACCACGGAAGGCCCGCACCCTTCCTCTCGGGTGCGGGCCTTCGACATGCTGGAGCCCGGCCGGGCGCGGCCCTCAAGAGGTTCCCCGCCGCGCCCGACCGGGGGTCGGTGTGAGGGCCCGTCGTCCGGACCCCGGGTTGCGGGGTCCGTCGTCCAAGCCCCCTGAGTGCGGGGGCCCGTCGTCCGGGTCCCCCGGTTGGAGCCGTACCGCCCGCCGTGGGGGAGGCTGAGCGGTACGGCGCTCGGGGAGGTCAGGCCTCCGGGAAGTGGCACGCCGCCTGCCGGGCACCCGGCCCGGCGATCTGCAGCAGCGGCCGTTCCGTCCGGCAGACGTCCTGCGCCTTCGGGCAGCGCGGGTGGAACGAGCAGCCGGACGGCGGGTTGGCCGGGCTCGGCGGGTCGCCGAGCAGCACGATCCGCTCGCGCGCCCGCTCCGCCGCCGGGTCCGGCAGCGGTACGGCGGAGAGCAGCGCCCGGGTGTAGGGGTGGGCGGGGTTGCCGTACACCTCCTCCTTGGCGCCGATCTCGACGATCCGGCCGAGGTACATCACCGCGACCCGGTCGCAGACCCGCTTGACCACCGAGAGGTCGTGCGCGATGAACACGTACGCCAGCCCCAGCTCGTCCTGGAGCCGCTCCATCAGGTTGACCACCTGGGCCTGGATCGAGACGTCCAGCGCGGAGACCGGCTCGTCGGCGATCACCAGCCGGGGCGAGGTGGCCAGCGAGCGGGCGATGCCGATGCGCTGCGCCTGGCCGCCGGAGAACTCGTGCGGGTAGCGGTCGATGTGTTCGGGGATCAGCCCGACGAGCTCCATCAGCTCGGCGGCGCGCTTGCGCGCGTCTGCCGCGCTCGACCCCTGGATCAGCAGCGGTTCGGAGATGATCCGGGCCACCGTCTGCCGGGGGTTGAGCGAGGAGTACGGGTCCTGGAAGACCATCTGGAGGTCGCGCCGGTGCGGCCGCAGCTGGGCCTGGGAGAGACCGCCGATCTCGGTGCCGTCGAAGGTGACGGTGCCCGAGGTCGGGTCGAGCAGCCGGACGATCATCCGTCCGGTGGTGGACTTGCCGCAGCCGGACTCGCCGACCAGGCCGAGCGTCTCGCCCTTGCCGACGTCGAAGCTGACGCCGTCCACGGCCCGGACCGCGGCTCCCGCCCGGCCGTTGCGGCCGCGCTTGCCGGGGAAGGTCTTGACCAGGTCCCGCACGGAGAGCAGCGGTTCGGCGTCCGATGGGACCCGGGCGGCCGGCAGCGGCTGGGCTGCCGGGGACGCGTGAGCGGTCATGAACGGGCTCCTTGCGGCACCAGCGGCAGGTGGCAGGCGGCCTGGTGGCCGGGGGCGAGCGGACCGAGCGCGGGGCGCTCGGCCAGGCAGCGGGCGTGCTCCTCGGCGGTGGCCGCGGTGGTGCGGGCGCAGCGCGGGGCGAAGGAGCAGCCGGGGGCGGGGACGATCAGTGACGGCGGGCTGCCGGGGATGGCCCGCAGCGGGGCGTCGTCGGTGTCGTCGAGGCGGGGCAGCGAGTCGAGCAGCCCGCGGGTGTACGGGTGCGCGGGGGCGCTGAACAGCCCGTCCACGGGGGCCTGTTCGGCGGCCCGTCCGCCGTACATGACCAGGACCTCGTGGGCGACCCGGGCGACCACGCCGAGGTCGTGGGTGATCATGACGACGCCGAGGCCGCGCTCCTGCTGGATCCGGGCGATCAGGTCGAGGATCTGGGCCTGGACGGTGACGTCGAGAGCGGTGGTGGGCTCGTCGGCGATCAGCAGGTCGGGTTCGCAGGCGAGCGCCATGGCGATCATCACGCGCTGGCGCATGCCGCCGGAGAACTGGTGCGGGTACTCGTCGATCCGGCGGGCGGGTTCGGGGATGCCGACCTCGCCGAGCATCTCCAGGGCCCGCGCGCGGCCGGCCTTGCGGGAGGCCTTGAAGTGCACCCGGTAGTGCTCGGCGATCTGCTCGCCGACGGTGTAGAAGGGGTGCAGGCTGGACAGCGGGTCCTGGAAGATCATGGCGATCCGCCGGCCCCGGATGGTGCCCAGCTGCCGCTCCCCCAGGCCGATCAGCTCCTGCCCGGCCAGCCGGATCGAGCCGTTGACGGCGGCGCCGCGGTGCAGGCCCATCACGGCCAGCGAGGTGACGGACTTGCCACTGCCGGACTCCCCGACCAGACCGAGGGTCTGCCCGGCCTCGACGGTGAAGGAGATGCCGTCGACGGCCCGGACGGTACCGCGCGGGGTGTCGAAGGAGACTGTGAGATCTTCGACCTCCAACAGTGCCATCAGTACCTCACTCTCGGGTCGACCACCGCGTAGAGCAGGTCGACCAGCAGGTTCGCCGCGACGATGAAGAAGGCCGCGAGCAGGGTGACGCCGAGGATGACCGGCTGGTCGGAGCGGGTCAGCCCGTCGTAGAAGAGCCGGCCGACCCCGGGCAGGCCGAAGATGGACTCGGTGATGACGGCGCCCGCGAGCAGGCCGCCGAGGTCGATGCCGAAGATGGTCAGGATGGGTGTCATCCCGGAGCGCAGCCCGTGCTTGACCGTCACGGTCAGCGCGGGCAGGCCCTTGGCGCGGGCGGTGCGGATGTACGGCTCGGCCATCGTCTCGATCATCGAGTTGCGGCTCTGCCGGGCGTACGTGGCCGCGTACAGCAGGGCCAGTGCGATCCAGGGGAGCAGCAGGTTGGAGGCCCAGCCGAACGGGTCCTCGGTGAAGGGGTGGTACGACGGGTAGGGCAGCAGGCCGGCGGATCGCACGACGCCCCAGATCAGCATGATCGAGGTGAAGTAGACCGGCAGCGAGGCGGCGCCGACCGAGAGGACCGTCAGGATCCGGTCGGTGATGCTGCCCTTGCGCAGGGCCGAGGTGACGCCGGCGCCGAGCCCGAGGACCAGCCAGAGCACCGCCGCGCCGAACGCGAGCGAGATGGAGACCGGCAGGCGGTCGGTGAGCAGGTCCCAGACGGGCAGCCCGTACTCGTACGAGTAGCCGAGGCACGGGAAACCGCAGTGCACGGCGCTGGGGCCGCTGCCGTAGTCGCGGCCGACGAAGATGCCGGCCAGGTAGCTGCCGAACTGGCTCCAGATCGGCTGGTCCAGGCCCATCGCCTCCTTGACGGCGGCGAGTCGCTCGGGGCTGCACGTCTTGCCGCAGGCGGCTGCGGCCGGGTCGTTGGGCAGCAGGTAGAAGATGGTGAAGGTGATGGCGCAGATGGCGAGCAGGATGCCCGCGACACCGATCAGCCGGCGGCCGAGGTAGATGATCACGACCGGCCTCCCCGGGGGTCGAGGATGTCCCGCAGCGCGTCGCCGAGCAGGGTGAAGGCGAGCACCGCGACGAAGAGGAAGACCGTCGGGATGAGGAAGTACGTCGGATCGGTCTCGTAGTGGACGATGCTCTCGGAGATCATCTGCCCCCAGGACGCGGTGGGCGGGCGGACGCCGACGCCGAGGTAGCCGAGCGCGGCCTCGGTGGCGATCATGCCGGGGATCAGCAGCGTGGTGTAGGCGATGATCGGGCCGGAGACGTTCGGCAGGATCTCCCGGGTGAGGATGCGCCAGGAGCGGGCCCCGCCGACCTTGGCGGCCTCGACGTACTCACGGTGCTTGAGCGAGAGCGTCTGGCCGCGGACCACCCGGGCGATGCCGGGCCAGCCGAACAGGCCGATCACCAGGGTCATCAGCAGGATCCGGTTGACGTCCTTGGCCACCGACATCATGGCGATCATGAAGATCAGCGAGGGGAAGGACATCGTGAGGTCCATCAGCCGGGAGAGCGCCGCGTCGATGCGGCCGCCGAAGTAGCCGGCCGCGATGCCGGCCAGGGTGCCGGCGATCACGACGAGGGCGGTCGCGGTGAACGCGATCAGCAGCGAGACCTGCCCGCCGTGCAGGACGCGGGCGAACAGGTCGCGGCCCGAGCCGGGTTCGACGCCGAGCCAGTGCCGGCTGCCGATCCCGCCGAAGTCGCCGATCGGGACACCGCCCATGTAGGGGTCGACGGCGCGCTTGTCGAACTCCTCGGGGGTCCAGCCGCCGAGCGAGCTCAACGGGCCGGCCAGGGCGGCCGACAGCACCAGCACGGCGACGGTGATCAGGCCGAAGCGGGCCGAGCCCTTGGCCCACAGCTGGTCCCAGACCAGCCGCCAGGGCCCGCGCCCGGTGGCCTTCGCGGGGCCCGCCGCCGTGTTCTCCACGGCGGCGGGCTCAGTGGTTGTACTCATCGGATGACGGTCCCTCAGCCCTGGCTCTTCGCAGGGTCCTTGAGGCCGACCACGGCCATGTCGAGCATGCCCGCGTAGCCGGAGTTGCCGAAGGCGCCGGCCACGTTGGTGCCGACCAGCAGCGGGCGGCGCTGCCACATCAGCGGGACGGCCGGGGCCTTCTTCAGCAGCTCCTCGTCGAGCTGCTTCCAGGCGGCGTTGGCCTGGGCCAGGTCGGTCATGGCCGCGATCTGGTCCATCCGGTCCATCGTGGCCTGGTCGCGGAACTGGCTGTAGTTGCCCTGGTTGCCCTTCTCCTTGATGGTGCGGCCGTCGAAGAGGAAGGGCAGGAAGGTGGCGCCGGACGGGTAGTCCGGGCACCAGCCGTTGATGTACAGGTCGGGGGCGTTCTTGATGTCGCCGACGGCGTCGGCGATGGCGGAGGCGTCCATGGTGTTGACGGTGACCTGGATGCCGGCCTTGGCCAGCGACTGCTGGAGCGCCTCACCGCGGCTCTTGTCCCCGATGGAGACGGTGAGCGAGACCTTGAGGTCGGTCTTGCCGGCCGCCTTCAGCAGCTCCTTGGCCTTCTCCGGGTCACCGGCGGCCGGGATCTTCAGCGGGTCGGCCTTGGCGCCGCCGGTGAGCGCGGGCGGCAGGTAGGAGGTGGCGACATCGGCCAGCGCGGGACCGCCGAACGCGGTGACCTGGGCCTCGCGGTCGACCGCGTACATCATCGCCTCGCGGACCTTCGGGTCGTCGAAGGGCGCCTTGGCGTTGTTCAGGTACAGCATGTCGGTACAGCCGGTCTGCTCGGCCACCATGCGGCCCTTGACGTCCGCCTTGGGCAGCACCTTGGAGACGGACTCGTGCTGCATCCACGGCATCTCGATGGTGGAGGCGTCGGCGCCGTCGCTGGCGATGATCCGGTCGTCGACCTGGCCGCCCTTGAGGCCCTGGGTGACCACGATCTTGTCCGGGTAGGCCTTGCGGACCGAGTCGGAGGCCTGGTCCCAGTTGGTGTTGCGGACCAGCACGAGCTGCTTGCCGCGGTCGTAGGAGGCGATCTTGTACGGCCCGGAGGAGAACGGCCGTGAGTCGTACTGCGTGCCCTTCTCCTGCGACTGCGGCACCGGGGAGAAGGTCGGCAGGGTGGCCGTGTACGAGAACTCGGCGACCGGGCGCTTGAGGCGGAAGACGATCGTCTTGTCGTCCGGCGTCTCGATGCTCGACAGGTGCTCGCCGGTCAGCGGGCCCTTGTAGTTCTCGCCGCCGGCCAGGTACTGGACGGCGTAGTCGGGGCCACCGGTGAGGTCCGGGGAGAAGGACCGCTCGACGTTGTACTTGATGTCGGCGGACTTGATCGGGCTGCCGTCCTCGTACTTCAGACCGTCACGCAGGGTGAAGGTCCAGGTCTTGCCCCCGTCGGAGGACTTGCCGAGGTCGGTGGCGAGGTCCGGCACGATCTCGCTGCCGGCGGCGCCCGGCTCGGCCTTGAAGGTGACCAGGGTGCGGTAGATCAGCCGGGTGCCGAAGTCCATGTGCGGCAGCACCCAGTTGCGGGCCGGGTCGAGGTGGGCGAAGTCCTGGTTGGTCAGCACGGTCAGGGTGCCGCCCTTGACCGGCGTGCCGCCGACGATCTCGCCGGACGCCGCACCCGGCGCCTTGGTGCTGCCGGCGGCGGCGTCGCCGCTGTCGCTCTTGTCCTTGTCACCACAGGCCCCGAGGCCGAGGGTCAGTGTGGCTGCGATAACCGCCGCGAGGGCGGCGTGGGTGCGCCTGGTCATGTGCAACTCCGCAGTGGGGGCCCGAAGCGAGGGCCGTGCTCCGACCCCGGCGCTGATCCGGGGCCCGGCCGGGAGAGCGACCTCAGGGGGTCTAGCCGCTCCACGGTGTGACCCGTAACATAGTAATGTGAAATTGCACTGCACAAGAGGTGACGCATCCCGTTACCGAGCTGTGTCCGTGCGGACCTCCAGCCCCACTTAGGAGAATCACGGTGACCCTCCGTCAGACCGGCCTCAACACCGGCAGCCACGACCTCCCCGTCTCGCCCGCCCTCAACGCCTTCATGGGCACCTCCTGGGCCCCCACGCCCCTGCCCGCCGAGGACCGGGTCCCCGGGTACACCGTGCTGCCCGGACGCCGCAGCCGGCTCTCCGCGGCCTTCCCCGGCGAGCGCCTGATCGTCCCGGCCGGCCGGCTCAAGGTGCGCAGCAACGACGTCGACTACCGCTTCCGCCCGCACAGCGCCTACGCCTGGCTCACCGGCCTCACCGGCGAGGACCAGGTCGGCCACGTCCTGGTCCTCGAACCCTCGGGGCCCGAGGGCCACGAGCCCGTGCTCTACCTGCGCCCCCGCTCCCCGCGCGGCGGCGACCCGGTCCGCGGCGCCGAGTTCTTCCGCGACCGCCGCTACGGCGAGTTCTGGGTCGGCCGCCGCCCCGACCTCGACGAGGCCGCCCGGCTCACCGGCGTGCGCGTCGAGCACCTCGACGAGCTGGACAAGCTCCTCACCGGCCCGCAGCCGGCCACCCGCGTCCTCGCCGACGTCGACCCCGAGCTCGACGCCGCCACCGGCCGCCCCGGCTCCCCCGGGATCGCCCAGGCCGACGGCACCCTCGCCGCCGTCCTGTCCGAGCTGCGCCTGGTCAAGGACGCCTGGGAGGTCGAGCAGCTCCAGCTCTCCGTCGACCACACCGTGCTGGGCTTCGAGGACGTCGTCCGCGCCCTGCCCGCCGCGTTCCGCCACCACCGCGGCGAGCGCTGGATCGAGGGCGTCTTCAACCTGCGCGCCCGCGCCGAGGGCAACGGCATCGGCTACGAGACCATCGCCGCCAGCGGCGCCCACGCCTGCGTCCTGCACTGGATCCGCAACGACGGCGCCCTCGACCCGAACACCCTGCTGCTGCTCGACGCCGGCGTGGAGACCGACACCCTCTACACCGCCGACATCACCCGGACCCTCCCGCTGAACGGCACCTTCAGCCCGGTCCAGCGCCAGGCCTACGAGCTGGTCCTCGCCGCCCAGCAGGCCGGCATCGACACCCTGCGCCCCGGCGCCCGCTTCCGCGACTTCCACGCCGCCGCCGCCCGGGTCATCGCCGAGGGCCTGGCCGACTGGGGCATCCTGCCGGTCTCCGCCGAGGAGGCCCTCGCCGACGACAGCGGCCTCTACCGCCGCTACACGCTCTGCGGCACCGGCCACATGCTCGGCCTCGACGTCCACGACTGCGCCAAGGCCCGCGCCGAGACCTACCTCGACGGCGTCCTCGAAGAGGGCCACGTCCTCACCGTCGAGCCCGGCCTCTACCTCCAGCCCGACGACGAGACCCTCCCCCTCGAACTCCGCGGCCTCGGCATCCGCATCGAGGACGACCTCGTCATCACCGCCGACGGCGCCCGCCTGATGTCCGGCGCCCTCCCCCGCACCGTCCCGGCCATCGAGTCCTGGATGGCGGAGCTCCTCGGCTGAGGCTCACGCCGCGGGGGCCGGGCGACCAGGGTCACCCGGCCCCCGCGGCGGCGCCACGTCCCGGCGCGGACCCGCCACCACCGCGCCGCGCTCAGCGACAGGCCTGCTCCCACAGCTCCTTGACGATCTCCGCGGCCGGCCCGCCGCGGGCCGCGCGGTGGCCGGTGCCCGCCCACAGGTGCATCGCCGACGTGTCCGCCCGCGCGGCCGCCGCAGCGCGCAGCGGCTGGGTGAGGTGGTGCACCTCGGGGTAGGCGGCCGGCGCGTACGGACCGAACCGCTCGATGAACGCGTTGCGCAGACCGCGCGCCGGACGGCCGGTGAAGGCCCGGGTCACCACCGTGCCGGGGAGTTCGGCCAGGGCCGCCCGGTGCGCCGCCGACGCGCCGGACTCGTCGGCCCGCAGCAGCGCCGTCCCCAGCTGGACCGCCACCGCACCGGCCCGCAGCGCGGCCGCGATCCCCGCACCGTCGGCCAGGCCGCCCGCCGCGACGAGCGGCAGCGCCGTCACCGCCCTTACCGCGGCCAGCAGTTCGAGCAGCGGAACGTCCCCCGGCCGGTCCGCGACCCGGTGGGTGGCCCGGTGTCCGCCCGCCTCCGGGCCCTGGACGCAGAGCGCGTCCATCCCGCCCGCCTCGGCGCACCGCGCCTCCTCGGGCGTGGTGACCGTGCCGACCTGGTAGGTGCCGGCCGCCCGCAGGGCCCGCGCCTCCTCGGGCGAGGGCAGGCCGAAGGTGTACGACACCACCGGGACGGGCACCGGCCGGGCCAGCAGCGCGGCGATCTTGGCGTCCCAGTCGTCGCGGTCCGGCGCGATCGCCACGGGCAGCCGGACGCCCCGGCGGTCGGCCTCCGGGAGCAGGCGCTCCCGGTACGCGGCGACGGCCAGCGGGTCACCGGGCCCGGCGGGGACGAAGAGGTTCACGCCGAACGGACGGTCCGTCAGCCCGGCCGTCCGCTCGATCTGTTCGGCCATCGCACCGGCGCTCCGGTACCCGGCGGCGAGCATGCCGAGCCCGCCGGCCGCGTTGACCGCGGCCACCAGCTCCGGCGTGGACGCCCCGCCCGCCATGGGCGCGGCGATGACGGGGACGGCGAGCTCGCCGGGGCTGACGGCGGCCGTACGGGGTGCCTCCACGCGGGTCCTCCACTCCACGGAACGGTTCGGACCCGTCCAACCCTACGCCCGGCCCAGCGCCGCACGGCGCCCCGCCGGCGCCGCCTCCCCCGCCGTCCCCCTGGCCGTCACCCCTCCCCGGCCGTCACACCCCCCGCCGGATGAGCCCCCGCCCGCGCGCCTCCCGTACCGCCGCCGTGCGGGAGTCGACGCCCAGCTTGGTGTAGATGTGGACCAGGTGCGACTTCACCGTCGCCTGGCTCAGGTGCAGCCGCTGGCTGATCTGCTGGTTGGTCAGCCCGTCCGCGACCAGGCCCAGCACCTCGGTCTCCCGCGCGCTGAGGGCGGCCGACGGCGTCCGCATCCGTTCCAGCAGCCGGTCGGCCACCGTGGCGGCCAGCGCCGTGCGCCCGGCCGCCGCCGAGCGGACCGCCCGGGCGAGCTCCTCGGGCGGCGCGTCCTTGAGCAGGTAGCCGGTGGCGCCGGCCTCCAGCGCCGGGAGGGTGTCGGCGTCGGTGTCGTAGGTGGTGACGACGAGCACCCGCGGAGCCCCGGCCCCGCGGGCGGTGATCGCCGCGGTGGCCTGGGCGCCGTTCATCGCCGAGCCCGGCCCGAACTGGAGGTCCATCAGCACCACGTCGACCTCCACCTCCGCCGCCAGCTGGACGGCCCGTTCGGCGGTGGCGGCCTCGGCGACGATGGCGAAGTCCGGTTCGCTCTCCAGCACGGCCCGCAGGCCGGCCCGGACCACCGGGTGGTCGTCGGCGAGCAGCAGTCGGATCACCTGATCACTCACGAAGGCTCCTCGGTCCCGTAGATCGGCAGGGTCGGACAGGTCGAACGGGTCGGACGGGTCGGACGGGTCGAACGGGCCCCGCAGACCGCGCGGGCCGCCCGGGATCCACGGGCCGCGCCGACTGCACGCGCCGCAGCGACCGGGCAGGCCGCGCGGCTCATGCCGGGTCCTCGTGCGCGGCGGCGGGCACCGGCAGCAGCACGGCGAGCGCCGTCCCCTCCCCCGGCGCGGACTCCACGGTGAACGTACCGCCGAGCGCCCGTGCCCTGGCCCGCATCGACGGCAGGCCGAAGCCGCCGTCCCCGCCGGCGCCGCCCGCCCCCGCGGCGACCGCCGCGGGGTCGAACCCGGTCCCGTCGTCGAACACGTCCAGCGCCACCTCGCCCTCCATGTAGCTGAGCGTCACCTCGGCGTGCGAGGCCTCGGCGTGCCGCACCGCGTTGCCGAGCGCGGACTGCGCGATCCGCAGCAGCGCGACCTCCTGCGGCACCGGCAGCTGCACCCGGTCCCCCGAGACGTGCAGGCGGACGGGCAGGCCGCTGTGCGCCGTGGTGGTGGCGCAGAGCCGCTCCAGGGCGACCGGCAGCGAGCTGCCCTCCAGGTCGGCCGGGGCGAGCGCGCGGACGAAGCGCCGGGCCTCGGCGAGGTTGTCCTGGGCGGCCTGCCGGGCCTGCTCGACGTAGTCGGCGGCGGCCTCGGTCCGCTCGGGCAGCGCCCGCTGGGCGGCACGCAGCAGCAGCTGGATGCTGGAGAGGCTCTGCGCGAGGGTGTCGTGGATCTCCCGGGCGAGCCGTTCGCGCTCGGCGAGCACACCGGCCGCGTGGTGGGCGGCGGCGGCGTCGGCGCGGGCGGCGGTCAGCTCGTCGATGAGCCGGCGCCGCTCCTCGCTCTCCCGGTAGAGCGCCTGGTAGCCGAGGACGGTGGCGGTGGCGACGGCCGCGCCGAGCGCGGGCCCGATGGCGGCGGCCAGGCTGAACGCGTGCTGGTGCCAGGACCAGGCCGTGATCGCCGCGGCCGCCGTGAGTGCGACCGCCACGAGCCCGCCCCGGCGGCCGAGCAGGTGCAGCTCCAGGAAGTACAGCGGGAAGGCCAGCCAGACCCCGTCCTGGGTGGCGACCAGCACGCCCACCCAGGTGACGCCGAGCAGCGCGAGCCAGAGCGCGCTGGCCCGCCGGGACCGCCGGACGGCCCCGACCAGCGGCCCGGCCGTGTAGACGGCGGCCATCGCAGTGGCGGCCGCGGTGACGGCCGCCGGGTCGCCGTCGCGGCCCGCCAGGGCCCGGGCGACGGCGAGCGCCAGCAGGCCCGCCACCAACAGGTGCAGGCAGACCTGGAGCACGCGGGCGACGGGGGTGGTGCGAAGTCGTTCGGTCGCCATCCGTCCAGCCTAGGATCCGCGCCGCCGTCCGGGCATCAATCAAAAGGTTGAACTCCGCTTCTTCCCTTTGATGCCAGGGATCCAATCCCCCGGGCGATGCCCGCCGACCCCCTCCTCCGCGACCGTGGTCAGTGTTGCCGGAGCAGTCGAGTAGAGAGGCCGGACGTGTTTGTCGCCTGGAGGGACCTGGGGTTCGCCAAGGGGCGGTTCGCCCTGATGGGAACCGTCATCGTGCTGATCACCGTGCTGGTCGGCCTGCTCTCGGGCCTGACGGCCGGGCTGGGCCGGCAGAACATCTCGGCGATCACCGGCCTGCCCGCCGACCGGCTGGTCTTCTCGAAACCGGCCGACGGCCAGCAGCTCTCCTTCACCGACTCCCAGGTCACACCGGAGCAGTGGCAGGGCTGGGCGCAGCAGCCGGGCGTCACGTCCGCGCAGCCGCTCGGCATCACCACCACCAAGGCCGCCGCCGGACAGCGCACCGCCGCGCTCTCGGCCTTCGGCGTGCCGGACGGCTCCGGGCTCGCCCCGCAGGGCTCCCTGGTCGCCCCCGGCCGGGCCGTGCTCTCCGAGACCGCCGCCGAGGACCTCGGCGGCCTGCGCCCCGGCGCTGCCTTCACCCTGGCGGGCCACCCGCTCCAGGTGGCCGCGGTGTCGGGTGACGCCTCCTACAGCCACACCCCGGTCGTCTGGACCAGCCTCACCGACTGGCAGCAGTTCGCGCCGGGCGGCGCCGGGCACGCCACCGTGATCGCCCTGACCACGACCTCCGGCGCCGACCCTGCCGCCGGTGACGCCCGCTTCGGCACCGAGACCAGGAGCCGCGACGACGCGCTCGCCGCCATCGGCTCCTACACCTCCGAGAACGGCTCGCTCCAGCTGATGCGCGGCTTCCTGTTCGCCATCTCGGCGCTGGTCATCGGTGCCTTCTTCACCGTCTGGACGATCCAGCGCAGCGGCGACGTCGCCGTCCTGAAGGCGCTCGGCGCCTCGACCCGCTACCTGCTGAGGGACGCGCTCGGCCAGGCCGTGCTGCTGCTGGTGCTCGGCACGGCCGTCGGCACCGCCGTCGCGGCCGGCGCGGGGGCGCTGATCGGCTCCGCGGTCCCGTTCGTCCTGGACGCCCCGACCGTCCTCCTTCCGGCCGCCGTGATGATCGCGCTCGGCGCGGTCGGCGCCGCCCTGTCCATCCGCCGGATCACCTCCGTCGACCCGCTGACCGCCCTGGGGAGCGCCCGATGACCCTCGCACTCGACCGCATCACGCTCACCTACCCGGACGGCGACGGCCGGCTGACCGCCCTGGACGAGGTGTCGCTCACCGTCCCCAAGGGCTCGATCACCGCGGTGGTGGGCCCGTCCGGCTCCGGCAAGTCCAGCCTGCTGGCGGTCGCCGCGACCCTGATCGCCCCGGACACCGGCCGGGTCGTGGTGGACGGCGTCGAGACCACCGGCCTGAACCGCGCCGAGCTCACCGCCCTGCGCCGGCACCGGATCGGCATCGTCTTCCAGCAGGCCAACCTGCTGCCCTCGCTCACCGCGGCCGAGCAGCTCCAGGTGATGGCCCACCTCGACGGCCGCTCCCCGCGCGCCGCCCTCCCCCGGGCCCTCGAACTCCTGGACGCCGTGGGCCTGCGCGACCAGGCCGGCCGCCGCCCGCACCAGCTCTCCGGCGGTCAGCGCCAGCGCGTCAACATCGCCCGCGCGCTGATGAACGACCCGACCGTCCTGCTGATCGACGAGCCGACCAGCGCCCTCGACCACGACCGCGGCGCCGCCGTGATCGACCTCATCACCGACCTCACCCACCGCCGCGCCACGGCCACGGTGCTGGTCACCCACGACCGCACCCACCTCACCGCGGTCGACCAGGTCGCCGAGGTCCAGGACGGCAGGCTGACCGTCCCGGCGGCGGCCTGAGCTACTTCTTCGCCGCGAGCACGTCGTCCACCGCGAGCGTCACGGACGCCCCGATCGACTCGGGCAGCGTGAAGCTCTGCCCGGGGTGGTGGACGGCGTGCACGCGGTACTCGCCGTCCTGCGGCTCGGTCAGCACCATGACACGCTGATTGGTCCGGTCCACGATCACGTAGACGGGGACCCCGGCGGAGGCGTAGGCGGCGGGCTTCTTCTTGAGGTCGTCGCTGTGGTTGGAGGAGGTCACCTCCAGCACGAGACGGAAGACCGCGGGGTCGTAGCAGTTGTACTCGATCAGGTGGTCATCGCTGTCCGCATCGAGAACGGCCAGGTCAGGGACGGCATAATCCGATGGCCCGTCAGGCAGCCAGATGCCGATGTTCTGGAAGACCTCCGTCTCACCGTCATCGAGGCCGGCCTCGAAGAGGGCGCGCATGAGCCTGGTCAGCGAGCGGCCGTGTCGCGTGTTCGGCGGCGGCGTTGCGGTGATCTGGCTCCCGATGATCTCGACACGGTGGCCGGGGAGCTGGTTGGAGATCAGCTCGGCGGCTTCGAGCAGCGTCGGCTGCTCCATGGGCTCTTCCACTGCTGCGGCGGACACGGAATTCCTCCTGGCTGCCGATGTCGAGAGCATCATCGTAGAGCCGGGCCACGTTGTAGAGCCGGGCCACGTTCGGGCGCCCGATCGTCCGCATTCACCCGAACGGGCGGTTTGGCTCCTACCGGACCCGCAGCTTCAGGGCCGGACGGGGCTCCTCCGGCTCGGCCTGGCCCTCGGCCCAGAGCGAGCGGACGTGGCCGAGGTGGCGGGTCATGCAGGCCTCGGCGGCCGCCGCGTCGCCGGAGATCATGAGGTCGAGCAGCTCCAGGTGCTCCTCCGCGGAGGTGACCAGCTCGCCGCGCTCGTCGAGGCGGTTGAGGCCGTAGAGGCGGGAGCGCTTGCGCAGGTCGCCGACGACCTCGACCAGGTGGGCGTTGCCGGCGAGGCCGAGCAGGTCCAGGTGGAACTGGCGGTCGGCCTCCAGGTAGCCGATCAGGTCGTGCTTGCGGGCGGCGGCGACGATGGCCTCGGCCTGCGGGCGCAGCGCCTCCAGCTGTTCGGCGGTGGCGGTGCCGGTCACCCGCCCGATGGTGGGGATCTCGATCAGGGCGCGGATCTCGGTGTACTCGTCGAGGTCGCGCTCGTTGAGCTCGGTGACGCGGAAGCCCTTGTTGCGGACGGCCTCGACCAGGCCCTCGCGAGCGAGGTCGAGCATCGCCTCGCGGACGGGGGTGGCGGAGACGCCGAAGTCGGCGGCGAGGGCGGGCGCGGAGTAGACCACGCCCGGGCGCAGCTCACCGGAGATCAGGGCGGCGCGCAGCGCGTGGGCGACCTGGTCGCGCAGCCGCTCCTGGACGGAGATCAGGGTGCGGGGTTTCAGGTCGGACATGGTGTTCCTCCGGTGGTTGCAGAACACCAGCGTACAATGTCACGTTACGTTGAGTGTGCAACATTTCGTGATTCGGGTGATCCGTCGCCGGACCACGGCCGCGGCGGGGACCGGCCGTGACCGGGACCATCGTCGCAGCGGCCGCCGGCCGTGACAACGGCCGGCGGCCCGCCACCCCGGCAACAGACAGCCACAACTCCCAGTAATTGGTGCAAAACGTGGTAACCAACGGAGCCCCCATGCCGGCGGCCCGCTCCGCCGCAACGATCCCGCTACACGTCCCTGAACTGGCTGATCACACTGGTCACACTGGACGCCCCGTGCCCGGCGGCCACCCCGCGCCGGAAGACGTCGGCCACCAGCGCCGGCAGCGCGTCGTCCACCCCGGAGGCCGCCGCCGTGTGCCGGACGTGCTCCACACTGGCGAGGCCCATGGCGAGCCGGTCCACGTCGCCCGCATGGTGGCCGGCTGCGATCCGGGGCGCGTAGAACGCGAGGAAGCCGGGCATGGAGGCGGCCGTCGAGGCGGCGTGGGGCAGGAACTCGTCGGCCGGGATGCCGTTGGCCTCGGCGACCGCGGTGGCGTGCAGGTAGCCGGCCATCGAGGTCCAGAAGAGGTCCATCTGGAGCTGGTAGTACAGCTGGGCCAGCCCGGGGTCGTCGCCGCGGTAGTCGGCGCCGGTCATGACCTCCAGGGTGGCCCGGTGCCGCCTGAACAGCCCGACCGGCCCGCTGTAGAAGGTGGACGCCCCCTCCTTGCCGATGCCCGAGGGCGGCACCTGCACCCCTCCCGTGAGGTGGCCGGCGCCGAGCGCGGCGAGTCGGCGGGCGGCCTCACGGGCCCGCTCCGGGGTGTCCGAGCTGAGGTTGACGACCACCTTCCCGGCGAGCACGCCCTCGGCGGCGGCGAGGACGGCGAAGACCGCGTCGTAGTCGGTCAGGCTGAGCACCACCAGCTCGTTGGCGGCGACGGCGGCCTCGGCACTGGGTGCGAGGACGGCGCCACGGGCGACCAGGCCGGCGGCCCGGGCGGCGGTCCGGTTCCAGACCGTGACGGCGTGACCGGCGTCCAGGTAGGCGCCGGCCATCGCCTGCCCCATCGGGCCGAGGCCGATCACGGTGACGGGCTTCCTGGACTCCTGCTGCGGGACGGACATGGGACTCCCCCTCCACTAGAACGATCGCTCTATCCAGGGGCGAAGCTAGCACGGATCTGGAACGAACGCTCTATTCAGAACGTCGGCTAGACTCACGCCGTGAAGACGACGACCACCGGCACCCGCGAGCGGATCGTCCGCGCCACCTCCCGGTTGCTGCAGCGCCAGGGGTACGAGGGCACCGGGATCAAGCAGATCTCGCGCGAGGCGGAGGCCACCCTCGGCTCCGTCTACCACTTCTTCCCGGGCGGGAAGCAGGAGTTGGCCGCAGCGGCGATCCGCCACGGCGACCTGGAGTTCGCGGGCATGCTGCGCGAAGGGCTGGGATCGTCGGAGGACCCGGCCGAGGCGGTCACCGCCTGCACCCGGCTGCTCGCCGTGGCCCTGCGCGAATCCGGCTGGCAGGACGGCTGCCCGATCACCAGTACCGCACTGGAGACGGTCGGCCGCGCCCCGGTGATCGAGCAGGCCGTCGTCGAGGCCTTCGCCAACTGGCGCGCCGTCGTCGAGGAGAAGCTGCTCGCGGCCGGTCTCGGCGCCGACGACTCGCGTGAACTGGCCGCCACCGTCATCAGCGCCCTGGAGGGCGCCGAGCTCGCCGCCCAGGTCGCCCGTAGCGAGGAGCCGCTGCACGTCACCGGCAAGCACCTGGCCCGGCTGATCGGCACCTACCGGTAGGACGCGCGGCGCCGGACCGGACGACGGGGCGCAGCGACAACGGCCCGCAACGCCCGGCACGCCGCAGCGACAACGGACCGGACCGGACGACGGGCCGGGAAAACGGAAAAGCGGCCGGCGCGGCAGGGGATCCCTTCCCCGCCACGCCGGCCGCAGCTTGCGGTCCACCCACTCACGACGCCCGACCAGAGCCCGGGGAAACGGACTTGGGAATCGAACTCGCCCTCTACGACCGCCGCCCGCCCGGACACCGGAAGCGGCCCGCCGTCGAGCTGCACCTCTCACTCGGCCACGGCGACGCGCTGGCGGCCGCCCTCGCCGCCCACGCCCACCCCACCGGCCACCGCCTCGGCCGGGTCGACCCCTACGGCGACACCCTGTTCAACGAGCAGGACGCCGCCGCCGCACTGGCCGAGACGGCCGCCCTGCTGGACCGGTGCACCACCGAGGCCCAGCGGGCGGCCGTCCGCGACCTCGCCGAGGTGCTCGCCACGTGTGCCGGCACCCCCGGCAGTTGGCTCTGCTTCCTCGGCGACTGAGTGTCCCTCAGCAGTCGCGCCGGTGCATCTGCGCCGCGACCGCAAGGTCCTCCCATGCCATGCCGACGCTCTTGAAGAACCGCGGCCGGTCACCCGGCACCGGCACCTCGCCGCGCACCAGCTCGGCCAGGTTCCAGAGCGCGTCCGCGTTGGTGACACCCGCCATCAGCAGGTCCCCGGCCTCCCGCAGCGCGACGGCCCGCGCCTCGACGTAGAGCTCCGCCCGGCCGACCAGGGTCGCGTCCACCTCGCGGGCCTGCGGCTCGTGCGAGCCGACCGCCGCCACGACGGCGTGGTCCGGCACCAGCGCGCCGTCGAACAGCGGGGTGCGCGCGGTGGTGCAGCAGACCACCAGGTCGGCCCCGGCCACCGCGTCCGGCGTCCCCACCCCGGCCGACAGCCCGAGCCGGCGCGCGTACGCGGCCAGCGCCTCGGCGGGCGCCGTGCTTCGGGCCACCACCGTGACCCGGGTCAGCGGCCGGACGGCGAGCAGTGCGTCCAGGTGCCCGTACGCCTGCGGCCCGGCGCCGAACAGCACCAGGTGCTCGGCGTCCGGCGCGGCCAGCCGGCGCAGCGCGACGGCGGTGACGGCGGGCGTGCGGAGTGCGGTGAGCGCGGCGCCGTCCATGAGGGCGACGGGCTGCAGCGTCGGACCGTCCAGCAGCAGGTAGCTGCCGGTGATCCGGGGCAGGCCGATCCCGGGGTTGGCGGGGGCCACCCCGGCGATCTTCACCCCGACGTACTCGGCGGAGGCCGCGGGCATCAGCAGCAGCTCCCCGGCCGGCACCGGCACCGCCGAGCGGGCGGGTGCGGCCTCGGGGTCCAGCCCCTCCAGCAGCACGCGCTCGATCGCGTCGGCCGCCTCCACCGGGGTCAGCCCGGCGGCGTCCGGGCCGGCGCCCGGCGCGGCGTGCTGGAGCGGCTCAGCAGCCGCGCCGGGCAGCGTGAGGGCGGGCGCTCCCGCGGCGCCGGCCAGGCCGCCGGCCCGGTCGCCGGTCAGGCCTCCGGTCAGGTCACCGGTCGAGCCGCCGGTCAGGTCACGGGCCAGGCCGCCGGTCACAGCAGGAACCCCGTTCCCAGCTCGTCGCCGGCCTCCAGCACGAAGGTGTGCTCGCCGGTCCGGTGGGCGGTGCCGGTGACCTCCGTGACCACGCCCCCGTCGAACGGGTCGCCGCCCGGGAGCACCCGGCCGCCGAACACCGTCCCGACCAGCGACTCGTGCCGCAGCTCCTCGCCCGGGGCCAGCCGGCCCTCGGCGGCGAGGACGGCGAGCCGGGCCGAGGTCCCGGAGCCGCACGGCGAGCGGTCGATCTGGCCGTCCGCGAAGACGGTGACGTTGCGCTGGCTCAGCCCCCCGTCCACGGTGGGCAGTTCGTCGTACAGGATGACGCCGTAGACGCCCGAGAGCAGCGGGTCCACGGGGTGCTCGACGGCCGGCGAGCCGGCCAGGGCGGCCCTGATCTCCCGCCCGGCGGCGGTGAGTTCGGCCAGCTGGGCGGGTTCGACGGCCAGGCCGAGGGCGGCGGCCGGGACCGAGACGTAGCAGGCGCCCGCGTGCGCGACCGACACCTCCACCAGGCCCCGCGGGGTGTCCACGGCGAGCTTGAGCGCGGTGACGACGGTCGGCACGTTGCGGAAGGTCACCCCGGTGGTCCGGCCGCCCCGGCGGTGGACCAGGGCGGTGACCCGCCCGGAGGGGACGTCGATCCGCACCCGGGCCACCCCGTCGTCCGGCGCCGCGACCAGCCCGGAGTCCACCGCCCAGGCGCCGAGCGCGATGGTGCCGTGGCCGCAGGCGGTCGAGTAGCCGTCCTTGTGCCAGAAGAGCACGCCGAGGTGCGCCTCGTCGTCGTCCGGCGGCACCAGGAAGCCGCCGTACATCCCGGCGTGGCCGCGCGGCTCACGGGTGAGCAGCTGCCGCACCTCGTCGAGGGCGCTCGGCCGGGGCGCGGTGGCGGTGCCGCCGGCGCCGAGCGCGATGGCCCGGCGCTCGGCGACGCTGTCACCGGGGATGCCCGGCACACCGTCGAGGACGATCCGGAACGGCTCCCCGGCCGTGTGGTAGTCCACGGTCCGGACGTGCATCACGCACCACCGGCCGGCAGCAGGGTGACGGTGCGGCCCTGGGTGTAGAAGTCCAGGGCGGCCTGGCCCTGCTCCCGGGCGCCGTGGCTGGCGCCCTTGGCGCCGCCGAACGGCAGGTGGAAGTCGACGCCGCTGGACGGCGCGTTGACCCGGATCATGCCGGCGTCGAGCCGGTCGGCCACGGCGAGCGCGACGTCCAGGCTGCGGGTGTGCACCGAGGCGGACAGCGTGTAGGGGGTGTCGTTGGCGAGCGCGATCGCCTCGTCCAGGTCGGCCGCGGCGTGGAGCACGGCGATCGGGCCGAAGAACTCCTCGCGCCGCAGCGGGTGGTCGTCCGGCACCTCGGCGACCAGGGTCGGGTCGAGGTACCAGCCGGTCCGGTCCGGCACGCCGCCGCCGGCCAGCACCTCGGCGCCGGCCTCCCGGGCCGAGGCGACGGCCGCGGTGATCTCGTCCCTGGTGGCGGAGCTGATGACCGGCCCGCAGGCCGAGTCGTCGACCTTCGCGAGGGCCTTGACCAGCGCCTCGCTCAGCGGCTCGTAGGCCTCGCCGACGGCGATCACCCGGCTGGTGGCGGTGCACTTCTGCCCGGCGTAGCCGGCGATCGCGGAGGCCAGGTGGGCGGCGGCCTGGTCCATGTCGGCGTCCGGGAGGACCAGCGCCGCGTTCAGCCCGCCGAGCTCGGCCTGGACCGGGATGCCGCGCTCGGTGGCGGTGCGGACCACCTGGCGGCCGACCCCGGTGGAGCCGGTGAACGAGACCACGTCCGCGGCGCCGACCAGCTCCCCGCCCTCCGTGCCGCCGCCCGGCAGCACGGTGAACACGTCCTGCGGCAGCCCGGCCCCGGCCACCAGCTCGGCCAGCCGCAGCGCGCAGCCGATCGCCTCGGAGGAGGGCTTGAGCACCACGGAGTTGCCGACGGCCAGCGCCGGGGCGGCCTTCCACGTCGGGATCGCCAACGGGAAGTTCCAGGGCGTGATCAGCCCGGCCACCCCGTACGGGCGGCGGCGGGTGAGCAGCAGGCCCTCGCCGGCGGCCGTCTCGTGGACGGCGCCGGACGCCGCGAACGGCGCCTGCGCGTAGTAGCGCCAGATGGCGGCGGTACGGGCGACCTCGCCGCGCGCCTCGGCGAGCGGCTTGCCGACCTCGCGGACGACCAGCGCGGCCAGCTCCTCGGCGTGCGCCTCGACCGCCTCGGCGATCCGGGTGAGCGCCGCGGAGCGGGCGCCGGCACCGGCGGCGAGCCATCCGGGCTGCGCGGTCCGGGCGCGGACGACGGTCGCCCGGACGGCTTCGGCACCGGGCTTGGGGGCCTCGGCGACGAGGTCCGCGGGGTCGGCGGGGTTGTACGAACGGATCGTCACGGCAAGCAGTCCTTCGGGGGGGTGGTTCGGCGGGGAGCGGCGGGCTCAGAGCAGGAAGCCGGCCGGGAACGGGTCGCTCGGGTCGAGGAAGTACTGGGCGGTGCCGGTGATCCAGGCCCGCCCGGTCACGGTGGGGACGACGGCGGGCCGCCCGGCCACCTCGGTCTCCTCGACCAGGCGGCCGGTGAAGGTCGTCCCGATGAAGGAGTCGTTGCGGAAGTCCCGCCCCAGCGGAAGCTCGCCGCGCGCGTGCAGCTGGGCCATCCGCGCGGAGGTGCCGGTGCCGCACGGCGAGCGGTCGAACCAGCCGGGGTGGATGGCCATCGCGTGCCGGGAGTGCTCGGCGGTGGAGCCCGGGGCCAGCAGCTGGACGTGGTGGCAGCTGTGGATGGACGGGTTCTCCGGGTGCACCGGCCGGTCCGGGCCCGCGTTGATGGCGTCCATCAGGGCCAGCCCGGCGTCCAGGATCTCCTGCTTGCGCTCGCGCTCGAACGGCAGCCCGAACTCGGCGAGCGGCAGGATCGCGTAGAAGTTGCCGCCGTAGGCGAGGTCGTAGCCGACCGTGCCGTAACCGGGCACCTCGATCTTGCGGTCCAGCGCCACCGAGTACGAGGGCACGTTGCGGATGGTCACCGCCTTGGCGGCGCCGTCCTCGACGTGCACCTCGGCGATCACCAGCCCGGCGGGGGTGTCCAGCCGGACGGTGGTGACCGGCTCGACCACCGGCACCATGCCGGTCTCGACCAGCACGGTGGCCACGCCGATGGTGCCGTGGCCGCACATCGGCAGCAGCCCGGACACCTCGATGTAGAGCACGCCGAAGTCGGCGTCCGGCCGGGTCGGCGGCTGGAGGATCGCGCCGCTCATCGCGGCGTGGCCCCGGGGCTCGTACATCAGCAGGGTCCGGAACTGGTCCAGGTGCTGCTGGAAGTGGACCCGGCGCTCGGCCATGGTGGCGCCGGGGATGACGCCGAACCCGCCGGTGACGACCCGGGTGGGCATGCCCTCGGTGTGCGAGTCGACGGCGTGGAACACGTGGCGGCTGCGCATCTGGTTGCGGCTCCCGTCGGGTTGTGGTTCAGGGGCGGGCCGGCTGCCCCCGCAGCCGGCCGTACCCGGGGACTTCGTGCGACTACGCGAGGCCTTCGGCCAGCGCCTTCTCGGTGGCCGCGCGGACGGCCGCCTCGATCTCCGGGGTGAGCGGCTGGCGCGGCGCGCGGACCGGGCCGCCGGGACGGCCGGCGATGTCCATGGAGAGCTTGATCGCCTGCACGAACTCGGTCTTGGAGTCCCAGCGCAGCAGGGAGTGCAGCGCCTTGTAGAGCGGCAGCGCGGTCTCCAGCTCCTGGGCGACGGCGGCCTTGTAGAGCGCGACGCTGGCCTCCGGCAGCGCGTTCGGGTAGCCGGCGATCCAGCCGACGGCGCCGGCCAGGGCCAGCTCCAGCAGCACGTCGTCGGCGCCGATCAGCAGGTCCAGGCCCGGGGCCAGCTCGGCGATCTCGTACGCCCGGCGGACGTCGCCGCTGAACTCCTTGACGGCGACGATCGAGCCCTCGCCGTGGAGCTGCGCGAGCAGCGAGGGGACGAGGTCGACCTTGGTGTCGATCGGGTTGTTGTAGGCGACGATCGGCAGGCCGGCCTTGGCCACCTCGGCGTAGTGGGCGCGGACGGCGGCGTGGTCGGCGCGGTAGGCGTTCGGCGGCAGCAGCAGGACGGAGCCGGCGCCGGCCTCGGCGGCCTGCTCGGTCCAGCGGCGGGACTCGGCGCTGCCGTAGGCGGCGACGCCGGGCATGACGCGCGAGCCGTCGCCGGCGGCCTCGACGGCGACCTCGACGATCCGGGCGCGCTCTTCGGCGGTGAGGGTCTGGTACTCCCCCAGCGAGCCGTTGGGGACGACGCCGTCGCAGCCCGAGGCGATCAGCCAGCGGACGTGCTCGGCGTAGGCGTCGTAGTCGACGGAGAGGTCCGGGCGCAGCGGGATCGTGGTGGCGACCATGATGCCGCGCCAGGGCCGGGTGGTGTCGTGCTGGGTGTTGGACACGGTGACTCCTTGGTGAGGTGTGACATTTTATTAGATGGCGCGCGGTGGAGACAAGAGTCCCCGCCGTGCAGGTTCGGTTCAGTCGCGCGATTCGCCGGCGCCGGGCCGGCCGGCGCGCGGGCCCGCCGCGAGCTGCGAGAGCGGCACCGGACAGGAGAGCGGACGGCTGTCGGGCCGCGCCTCGCCCTCCCCCGGGCCCGAGCCCGACTCCGCATCCGAGCCCGGGCCCGCCGCCAGGCAGGCCACCGCCGGACCGCACATGCGGCCCTGGCACCAGCCCATCCCGGCACGGGTGAGCAGCTTCACGGTCCGCGCGTCGCCGGCGCCCAGCTCCTCCACCGCCTCGGTGATCCGGGCGGCCGGGACCTCCTCGCACCGGCAGACGTCGGTGTCCGGCCGCAGCCACTGCGACCACCCCGGGCCGGGCCGGTGCGCCGAGGCCATCAGCTCGGCGAAGGCCCGCAGGCGCGCGCGGCGGCGCAGCAGGGAGGTGGCGACGGGGACGCCGGCCACCGCGTGCGCGGCCAGCTCGCCCTCGGCGATCGCCAGGTCCGCGCCGCCGACACCGCAGGTCTCGCCGGCCGCCCAGAGCCCGGGGACGGTCGTCCGGAGCTGGGCGTCCACCGCGAGCGCGACCGCGCCGTCGGCGGTGGTCCTGGTCCCGGCGCCCAGCTCGGTGGCCAGCTCGATCTGCGGCAGCAGGCCGTGGCCGACGGCGAGCGCGTCGCAGTCGATCCGCCGTTCGCTGCCCGGCACCGGCCGCCAGTCGGCATCCAGCCGGGCCACCGTGACGGCGGTGACCCGGTCGGTGCCGTGCGCCTCGACGACGGCGCTGCGGGGGCGCAGCCGGACCCCGTGGCGCAGCAGCGCCGCACCGTGCCCGGCGCCTTCGACCAGCTTGGCCGGGACGGCGGCCAGCACGCCGGGGCGCCGGGCGTACCCGAGGTAGGCGGTGGCCTCGACCACCGAGGGCACCCGGGCTCCGGCGGTGACCAGCGAGGACGCCGCCGCGAGCAGCAGCGGGCCGCTGCCGGCCACCACGATCCGCTTGCCGGGCAGCACGAGGCCCGACTTGAGCATGGCCTGCGCGCCGCCGGCGGTGACCACCCCGGGCAGCGTCCAGCCGGGGAACGGCAGCTGCCGCTCGTACGCACCGGTGGCGAGCAGCACGGCGGCGGCCCGCACGGTGGCCCGGTCACCGGTCTCCGGCCCGAGGGTGGCGTGCACCGCCCAGGCGGTGTCGCCGCCGCTCTCCCGGGTCTCCTGCGCCGCGGCGCCGGGCCGCTCCAGCGCCCAGACGTGGTGGCCGGCCAGGTGGTCGACCCGGCCCACCCTCTGGTGCGCGGCGAGGCGGTCGGCCAGGCCGGTGTAGACGGACCAGCCGTGGTGCAGCCGGTCCGGCCGGGCGGCGCCGAGGCCGGGCGCGGGGTGGCGGTAGAACTGCCCGCCGGTGCGCGGGCCGGCGTCGACGAGGGCGCAGTGCAGCCCGAGGTCGGCGGCGGCGACCGCGGCGGCGAGCCCGGCCGGGCCGGCCCCGATCACCGCGAGGTCGTACGGCCGATTGAAGGAATCAGACGGCGAGGTCGGCACGGCCGTTGCCCTCCTGGGTGGTGACGGTGGTGCCGGGCTCGGCGGGGAGCAGGCAGGTGCGCTGGTTGGGCCGCCCGTCGACGGTGGCCAGGCAGTCGAAGCAGACGCCGATCCCGCAGAACGCCCCGCGCGGACGGCCGCCCACGCGGGTGGTGCGCCAGGCCAGGACGCCGTCGGCCCAGAGTGCGGCCGCGATCGTCTGCCCGGGCAGCGCGGGGACGGGCCGGCCGTCGAACTCGATGGTGTGGGCGGGCCCTGGTTCCGCCCCGACCAGGTCGGCGGGGGTTCGGCGCATGACTGGGGTTCTCCGTTCCGGTGGTGGGGCCGGTACGACCATCGGGCCGCACCGTGGCGTGCACGCACTTTGCAAAGCGTTTCCCGCGCTTTGCAAAGTGCTCGGGCACATGGCAGAGCTCAGGAGGAGCCGCCCGCGGGAAAGCGGTCGGCCCGGAACGGCGAGAGGTCCAGCTCCGGCCGCTTGCCGGTGAGCTGCTCGCTGATGAGCAGCCCGGTCGCCGGGGCGAGCCCGATACCGGCGCCCTCGTGGCCGCAGGCGTGGTAGAGCCCGGGCACCCGCGGGTCGGCACCGATCGCGGGCAGGTGGTCCGGCAGGTAGGGACGGAAGCCCCGGTAGGCGCGGAGCACGCTGACGTCGGCGAGCACCGGGAACAGCGCCGCCGCCTGCGCGGCGAGCCGCTGGAGCACCTCCACGGAGAGCGTCCGGTCGAAGCCGACCCGCTCCCGGCTGGCGCCGATCAGCACCGGCCCGCCCGGCGTGCCCTCGACCACCGCCGAGGTCTGGAGCGCGGCCGAGCCGCTGGCCACGTCCGCGACGTAGTCGGCGGCGTACACCTTGCGCCGCACGATCCTCGGCAGCGGCTCGGTGACCAGCACGAAGCCGCGCCGCGGCAGCACCGGCAGGTGCACCCCGGCCAGCGCGGCCAGCTCGCCGCCCCAGGTGCCGGCGGCGTTGACGACGGCGGGCGCCGCGAGCCGCCGCCGGTCGGTCACCACGCCGCGCACGGCGCCGTCCGGCCCGGCGGTCACCTCCCGCACGGCCTCGCCGGTGTACAGCACGGCACCGTGTCGGCGGGCGGCGCGCAGCAGGTGGGCGGCGGCCAGGGCGGGCTGGACCTGGGCGTCCTGCGGGTAGAGGAAGCCGCCGGCCAGCCCGTCGGCGAGGTGCGGTTCGAGCTCGCGCAGCCGCTCGCCGGGGATCTCCTCCGCGGTGACGCCGACCGCCGCCTGTCCGGCAGCGAAGGCACGCAGGGCGTCCTGCCGGGCGGGCGTGGAGGCGACCACGAGGCCGCCCTTGGGCTCGTACTCGACGGCCTCGCCGAGATCCTCGGCGAGGTCCTCCCAGAGCCGGGTGGAGAGCAGTGCGAGGTCGAGCTCGGGCCCGGGCTCCTTGTCGGAGACCAGGAGGTTGCCCTCGCCGGCACCGGTGGTGCCGCCGGCGACGGGGCCGCGGTCCACCACGGCTACGGCGAGCCCGGCGCGGGCCGCGTAGTAGGCGCAGGCGGCTCCGACGACGCCGGCGCCGACCACGACGACGTCCAGGGAAAGTCTTTGGGACTGGGACACGTCAGTAATATGTCACATGCCATCTAGCCCTGCCAAGACCACCCCGTCGAACGGCCGAAAACCGGCAAAAGCCCCGGCCCGCCGGTGAACGGCGGGCCGAGGCTTCCGGGGCGGTGCGCGTCAAGGCGCTGGTCACCGCATCACGTGATGTCGTCCATCTGCTCGTGCCGGGCGGCCGGCACCGGTGCGCTCGCCACCGGGGCGGCCGACGGCTCGACGGCCTCGGCCCCGCTCACCGGCTGCACCGAGAGGTCCAGCTGCGAGGCCTCCTCGTCGTCCAGCGCGAGGTCCGGGTTCCGCCGGGCCCGGCGCTTGTCGTTGACCAGCGCGATGCCGACGGCGATGAAGTACAGCGCCCAGATCGGCGCGGCCAGCACCAGCATGCTGACCGGGTCGGCACTCGGAGTCGCGAAGGCGGCGAACACGGTGATGGCCATCACCATGCCGCGCCACCAGCCGAGCAGCCGCTTGCCGGTGACCATCCCGACGAGGTTGAGCATCACCAGCAGCAGCGGGAACTCGAAGGCCAGACCGAAGACCAGCACCATCCGGGTGGCGATGTCGAAGTAGTCGTCGGGCGGCAGGATCGGGGTGGTCTCGTTCGGGCTGAACGAGATCAGGACCTCGACCGTGGTCGGCATCACCAGGAAGGCGCAGGCCACGCCGGCCAGGAACAGCGGGGCGCCGCAGGCCATGAAGATGACCGTGTACTTGCGCTCGTGCTTGTGCAGGCCGGGGGCGACGAAGGCCCAGACCTGGTAGAGCCAGACCGGCACCGCCGCGACCACGCCGGCCGTCAGCGCGACCTTCAGCATCCAGTTGAAACCGGCGGTGAGGCCGACGGTGGAGACCTGCGCGCACCGGCCGTGGAACTGGGCGGCGTTCGACTTGTCGCACTGCGGGATCGGCTTCAGCAGGAGCGTCTCGAGCTGCTTGTGGTAGATCAGTGCCACGATCGTGAACACCACGATCACCAGGACCGACTTGACCACGCGGTTCCGCAGTTCCCGCAGGTGGTCGGCGAGGGCCATCCGCCCCTCAGGATCCTTGGG
Source organism: Kitasatospora sp. NPDC056181 (assembly GCF_042266225.1). NCBI lineage: Bacteria > Bacillati > Actinomycetota > Actinomycetes > Kitasatosporales > Streptomycetaceae > Kitasatospora > Kitasatospora sp. NPDC056181. The sequence goes on along the minus strand of NZ_JBHJUK010000049.1, from coordinate 3,369 downwards.
CGCCTTAGACGCCTTGGAGAGCTTGCTCAACCCCGGTCCTCAACTCGTGCGTCGAGGCCCGCCGGTCGACGGGCCTCCATGGTCGCGTGCGTCACCCGTCGCCGGGTGCGGCGCGCACCGCTCAGCGCGGCGCGCCGTCCGTCCCCGTCTGCGCGGACTGCCCGGCGACCGGCCGGGCGGTGGCGGACGCCCCCGGCGCGGCCTGGATGGTCTTCGCCGCGCCCGCGTCGGTGGCGACGGCGGGTGCGGGTGCGGTCTGCGGCGACGGCTCTTCGGCCTCGCCGTCGGACTTCATCGCCTTGGCCTCACTCTTGAGGATCCGCATCGACTGGCCGAGCGAGCGTGCCAGATCGGGCAGTCGCTTGGCGCCGAAAAGCAGGATGGCAAAAACCACGATCACCAGGATCGCGGTCCCCGAGATCCGCATGCTCGACCACCTTCAGTCACGGCGGCACCGGTGGGCCGCCCGTTGCGGGGATGGTAACCGCTGCGGGTGACGCCCTGACGTCGGCCGCCCGAACAGGACAGCGGCTCCCGGTCGGACCGTGCAGAGGGAGCCAACTGAGAGCGTAACCCGCCCACACCTCCGCGCAGCAGCCCCCCGTACCCGCAACGGCCCGACGTGGTAGAGGACACCCGGGCCGCAGGACCGCGCCGGCCGGCGGCCGCTCAGCGGCCGGGCACCGCCGCCGCGAGGTCGCCGGCCGCCTCGGCCAGCGCGCGCGAGGCGGCGTCCACCCCCTTGGCGAGCGCCCGCACGTCCAGCCAGAGCCGGATCGCGAGGACGCCGAGCACCAGCAGGCCGGCGGTGACGAGCAGGACGGCGGCGACGAGCATCCAGGACATGGCCACCACCCTACCGACCGGGGCCCGGCCCCCGACGCGGGCGGTTCGCCCCGGTCCGGAAGGGGCCGCCCCGGTCCCGGGCGGTCAGCCCTCGGCCGTCACGAGCCGCATCGTCCGCACCCCGGCGCCCGTCAGAGCGGTGACGATCTTCTCCCCGGCCGCCTTGCGCACCGCGGCCCCGCACAGCGGGCAGCCGAAGCTGTAGTGCGCCTGCGCGGGAGTCCGGCCGAGGGTCAGGCGGAACTCCTCGGCCGGCAGCTCCACCTTCTCCCGGCACTCCGAGCAGTACACCTTGAATCTGGTACCGGGCTCCACGGCTCAGACCAGCCCCTCCCCGTAGGCGGCCAGCGCCTCCAGCGCCGCCGACCGCGCCTGCCCGGCGAGCTCCGGCGGCGAGACGATCCGGCCGTCCCGGCCGAGGCGCAGCGCCAACGGGCGCAGCTGGGACGGGTCGGCGCTGCGCAGGGTGATCCGCAGGCCGCCGTCGGGCAGCTCCTCGGCGTGGTCGTGGGTGTAGTACTCGGCGACCCAGCGCCCGCCGGAGGTGACCTCGACGACCACCTCGGGGTCGTCGGCGGACGGGTTGACCAGCCCGCCGGAGAGGTCGCGCGGCTCGCGACGGGGCGGGTCCGAGGGGGTGTCCAGGACCTTGATCTCGGCGACCCGGTCGAGCCGGAACATCCGGTGGTCCTCGGAGGTCCGGCACCAGGCCTCGAGGTAGGTGTGGCCCTCGGTGAGCAGCCGGATCGGGTCGACCTCGCGCTCGGTCATGCCGCCGCGGCCGTGCGAGTAGTAGCGCAGCCAGACCCGCCGGCCCTCGCTGAGGGCGCGGTCGATGTCGGCGAAGACGTGGCTCTCGGCCTCGAAGGTGACGCCGACCCGGGCGCTGCCCTCGGCGCTGTCCCCGGCGGCGTTCTCGATCTTGGCGACGGCGCGGGTGAGCGCCTCGCGGTCACCGGCCCGCAGGCCGGGCAGGCCGGCCACCGCGCGGGCGGCGACCAGCAGCGCGGTCGCCTCGTCGGCGGCGAGGCGCAGCGGCTGGGCGACGTCGTCGACGTTGTGCCACCAGATCCGCTCGCCGTCGGTGTCGATGTCGAGCAGGTCGCCGCCGCGGAAGCTGGTGCCGCACATCGGCAGCACGTTGAGGTCGCCGATCAGCTCGCGCTCGGTGATGCCGAAGGCGCGGGCGACCTCGGCGACCTCGGCGCCGGGGCGCTCGCGCAGGTAGGTGACCAGCGAGAGCATCCGCCGGGTCTGGTCGATCGCGTTGCTCATGCCCGCACTCCCTCGATTCCGTCCACAACGCCGGTCCCGGCGACCGCGCGCAGCCGCTCGATCACGTCCGTGCGCAGCTCGTCCGGGCCGAGCACCACCACGTCGGGCCCGAACTCGGCGAGGTCGGCGCCGAGCCCGTTGCCGTACGGGATCTCCAGCTCGTCCCAGGTGTCGTCGGCCCGCCGGGTGCTCAGTGCCTTGGTGCGCAGCGGGAAGCCGGCCCCGCGGCGGACCCGGACGACGGCGGTCGCGGTGGCGCCCTCGCCGGCGAACTTGGCGACGGTGGCGCGGACGTCGACGTGCTCGGGGACGGTGCCGAGGAAGGCCCCGGAGCGGGCGCGGACCTTGCCGGTGATCCGGCTGAGCCGGAAGACGCGGGCGTCGCCGCGGTCACGGTCCCAGCCGGCCAGGTACCAGTGGCCGCGCCAGCACTCCAGCGCCCAGGGTTCGACGGTGCGCTGCTCGACGGCGGCGGCGCCGGCCTTGCGGTACTCGAAGGTGACGGGGCGGCGGTCGCGGGCGGCGGTGAGCAGCGGTTCGAAGGCGCTCTCGCGGGCGGGGATGCGCGGTTCGAGGGCGGTGCGGCCCTCGGTCTCGCTGAACGGGACGCCGGCGGCGCGCAGCTTCTGCAGGGCGCCGCTGGCCGCGCCGGACATCTTGGCCTGCTGCCAGACGCGGGCGGCGAGGGTGAGCGCGGCGGCCTCCTCGGCGTCGAGGGCGATCTCCGGCAGGCGGTTGCGGTCGGCGCGGGCGAGGTAGCCGAGTTCGCCGTCGAGGGCGTTCTCGTCGACGTCGATGACCAGGCCGAGTTCGCGCAGGTCGTCCTTGTCGCGCTCGAACATCCGGTTGAAGGCGTCCTCGCTGCTGTTCTGCCAGGCTTCGCGGTAGGCCTCGATGGACTCCCGCAGCTCCTTCTTGGAGAGCGGACGTCTGGTGTTCATCAGGCACAGGGCGAGATTCATCAGCCGCTCTGCCTTGGCGATCGCCATCGCTGACCCTTCCGGTGTGCCGCGCCGCGCGCGGGGTGCGCCCGCCGGGTGGTCGTCGACCCGGCGGGACCGACCGTACCGGTAGCGGTACGCAGTGCAAAAGCCGAGTCCTCAAACGCGTGGGGCCGCACCCCCGCGCGGGGGGTGCGGCCCTCGGTAACCACCCGGCCGCAGCGCTGTGGGGCCCGGGCGGGGCCGTGCGCCGGCCGGGCGCGGCCCCCGGAGGCGGGGCGGCGGGCACACACAATACAGGTAGACC
>NZ_JBHJUK010000048.1:39684-57280 GCF_042266225.1 Kitasatospora sp. NPDC056181 | reverse complement strand
TCGCCGCGGTTGGGCGGGGTGGTGCTGCTGTTTTTTTCCCCCCCGCGCGCGCGGGGGGGGGGCCGGTCCCGGCGTGGGCGGGGCGGCCCGCCGCGCGGGGGCCCCCGCCCGGGGCGGGGGCCCCCCACCGCCGGGCGGACATCAGTAGGCGTCGGGCTCGGTGGCGTCGCCCGGTCCGCAGGCGTACAGCGCCTCGGTCTTCCACGGTGCGTCGCACTTCGTGCCGGGGCAGGTGCGGATCTCCCAGGTGCCGTCCTCGGTGAGTTCGCCGGGCGGGAACTCCTGGGTCTTCAGGCAGGACCGGCACAGGGTCTCGACGTGGCGCTGAATCCACGTGCCGTTCGGCAGAGTCGTCATCCGGCGACTATCCAGGTGCACCCGCCCCGGATCCGGTGGAACCGTTGCTGCCGGCGGCCCGGGTGCGGCCGCAGGGCGGTGGGACCGCGAACCTGGACGATGAGGCGGTCTTCGCCGCGGTCGTCCACGTGCTGACGACCGGTTTGAGCGTGGCGTCATCTGAGGTGGTGCCTTGGCGAGTCATGGCAAAGCTGTCTCTATCCACAATCAGTTTGTTATGCAAACATGACTGGCATGACAACTCACCCTGCCCCGTCCCCGGGCGACCCTGCCGGCCTGCTGGCGATGCGGCGGGACTTGGTCCACCGCGTCCGTCGTGAGCAGCGTGGCGCCTGGTTCGCCCTCCTGGTCTTCGCCGCTGTGCGTTTCGGCGCGGCACCTGTGGTCCGCTTCGGCCAGGGCGACAACGTCCGGCTGGCGGTCTGGTACTACCCGGCGGCGATGGTGCTCGCCTTCGCCGCTATCGGCTGGTTCTACGTACGCCGTTCCGACCGGATCGGTGTGGGGACCCGGATCGGCCCCTACCTGGCGCTCGGCGCCGTCCTGGGCGTGATCACCACCGGCTACGAGGTGTGGGCGATCCTGGGCACGCGGCCCTACCCCGACTTCCGCGAACCGACAGTGCTCTCCACGCTCTTCGACGCGCTGGTGAGCCCGGCCGGAGCGATCGGCCTCGCACTGCTGCTGCTCGCCCGGATCGAACGCAGCTGGCCGCTCCTCGCCATCACCTGCGCCTACCTGGCCCTCCTGGTCGATCCCGACAACCTGCCCGACCCCTCGCCGTGGGGCGGCCGGGACCTCCTGCTCGGGGGAGGCGTGCTCCTGCTCGGCGGCGTCGGCCTGGCCCTGCAGCAACGGATCCAGAGGCGGCCGGCCGAATGAGCGAACACCCCACAAGCAGCCTTGACGATGTTGTGCACCAACGGGTGCGCCTGGGCATCCTCGCGGTGACCAGGGAAGCCCGGCGGGTGGAGTTCACGTTCCTGCGCGACACGCTCGGCCTGACCGCCGGCAACCTCTCCCAGCACCTCGCCGTCCTGGAGAAGGCAGCCCTGGTCACGGTCGAGAAGGGCTACGAGGGCCGGCGCGCCCGCACCTGGATCCACCTCACCAGAGCAGGCAAGCAAGCCCTGGACGACGAGGTCACGGCGCTCAAAGCACTGATCCGCCAACTCGAAGGGCCCACCGCGGCCGCAGGACCCGAAGGAGAAGCCGGACCCGGGCCCGCCACCCCCGCGCCGCGCCAGAGCGCCGGCCTCCCAGCCGGCCCGTGATCCAGCGGGGAGCGACAGGGCGGGGGCGACAGGCCGTCGCCCCGTCGCCCGGTTGGCCGAACCCGGCCTGACACGGGCAGGCCGGACGGCGCCGCCCGGCAGGGAGACCAACCGGGCAAGTCCGCTCGCCCCGGGGCGCAGGGCGGGGAATTCGGGGTCCCGGCCGTGATCTTGTGACAGCCTCCCGCCCGATACCGGCTGCCGGGCCGGCAACCGTTCACGGACCGCCCCGAACCGCCCTGCCTTCCGGCCCCGCGCGACCGTTCACGAAATCGCGGCCAGAGCCCGAGAATCGGCTCTGACCGCAGTTCCCCCTGAGGCGCCTCGGCCCGTCCCGGTCCGGAGCCGGCCACAGCGGCCGGCCGCGGCTGCCCATGCGGCTTTCCGGGTGCCTTCCGGGCACCCGCAAGTGGGAGACGCCCGGTGAGGGGTATGTCGTCCCGCACGAGATGACCTCGGGACCCGTGAGGAGACCAACGTGTACGCAGCAGTACGGCGGTACGAAGGGGTGACCGACCCCGAGGAGGCGGGCCGCCGAGTAGCCGAGGGCTTCGTGCCCCTTCTTCGCCAGGTTTCCGGGTTCGTGGCCTATTACTGGATCGACGCCGGGGACGGAGTAATGGTCTCCACCAGCGTCTTCGAAGAGGAAGCCGGGGCCGAGGAATCGGTCCGGAGGGCGGCGGACTACGTGCGGGACAACCTCGCGTCGCTGCTCCCCAACCCTCCCCAGGTCACGGCCGGCCACGTTGTGGCAGCCGGCTAGCCGTATTGACCACGAGCCTTGTTGACAGTCGAGGGGCTTGATCATGGCGAAGGCCTCCGGTGCGGTGCAGGTGTCCAGGCACCTCCCCGGATTGCGGCGGCCGGAGCCTCACCCGGCGATCCCGCCGGCCGGCCCCGCCGGGGCGCAGGCCGGCTCCGGGCGTTCTCGTGAACGGATCCGCGCCGGACGGCGCCGCCTACGACGTTGCGCACGCGGCCAGCGCGGTTCGTGCCAGCCCGCGCAGCCAGGCGTGGGCGTGGTCGGTGTCGTAGCGCTGATGCCACGACAGGTATACCGGCGCCGACGGTAGTTCGAGCGGGAGGGGGAGCACGGCCAGGCCGAGGTCGGCGACGGCCGGACGCGTGGTGGCTTCGGGGACGCTGATCAGCAGATCGGAGCCGCGCGCGAACTCCAGCGCGGCCGCTTCCGTGGGCGCGGTCGCCACCACGCGGCGGGTGAGGCCGAGCCGTGCGAGGGCGTCGTCGAGGGCATTGCCGAGGTTTCCGCGCCGCGAGACGGTGACGTGCTCGGCGGCGGCGTAGTGCTGCGCGGTGACGACGCCGCCGCGGGTGAGGGGGTGCCCCTGCCGCACGACGACGACGAGGCGGGTCTCGCCCACTTTCTCGGCCCGGATGTCCGGTGCGCCCGGGTGGTTGGCGTTCGCCTCCAGGTCGACCTCGCCGCGCCGCAGTTCGGGCGTGTCGACGTTCGACTCCGCGACGAAGCGCAGTCGTACGCCCGGGGCCTGTCCGCGTACGGCCTTGAGCAGCGCGGGGCCGCTCAAGGCGACCAGGGAATCGTGCCAGCGGAGTGTGAACGTGCGCTCCAACGTCGCCAGGTCGAGTTCACGGCTCGGTGCCAGCACCCCCTGGACCTGGTGCAGCAGCTCGTGCACCTGTTCCCGGACGGCGATCGCGTACGGCGTCGGGGTCATCGTGCGGCCGGTGCGCACCAGGATCTGGTCCCCGGTCGTGCGACGGATCCGGCCCAGACTCCGGCTCATCGCCGGGGCGGTGACATGCAGGCGCGCGGCCGCCCCGGCCACACTTCCCTCCTCCAGCAGCGCGTCGAGGGCGGCGAGCAGGTTCAAGTCCAGTTGCATGGGAGTCATCCTATGCGTGCTTGACATGCACTTGAAGGTAATGCCGGGGCTGGATACCTTCGACAACCAGAGCGCAGGACGCACCGCACAGCGCGGCCGGACGCCTCATCACCCCTCCACATCCGGGAGTACCGCCATGTCCGAAATGCTTCAGACCACCGATGCCGCTCTCCCCGACGCGGCTCTCTCCGACGCGGCTCTCTCCGATGCCGCTCTCTCCGACGCCGACCTGCTCGGCCGGACCGCGGACGCCGTGCGCGCGGCCGGCACGGCGCTGCGCGAGCGCTTCGGCGAGGTGGTCCGCTACCGGAGCCGCGAGGAACTGATGCGCTTGCTCGCCGCCAACGACGACACGGCCCTCGACATCCTGCGCCCCCGCCTCACCCGCCTGCGCCCGGGCGCCGGCTGGGTGGAGGACGAGCTGGACGGCGGGGCGCTGCCGGCCGGCGAGTGGTGGGTCGTGGATCCGGCCGAAGGCAACGTCAATCACCTGCACGCCCTGCCGGAGTGGGCGGTCACCGCCACCCTCGTGCGTGACAACCAGCCGGTGCTCACCGTGGTCCACCTGCCACTGACCGGCGAGACCTACACCGCGCTCACCGGCGCGGGCGCCCACCTCGACGGCCGGCCGCTGCACGTCTCCTCCACTGCCGACCTCGGCCTGGGCATCGTGGCCACCAGCCAGGCCCGGCCGGACGAGGACGAGAAGGTCGTGCGGCGCGTCGGCTCCTCGATCACCGCGATGCTCCTCGACGCGCTCGTCGTCCGCACCGCCGTGCCCGCGACCCTGCACCTGGTGAACGTGGCCGCCGGCCGGATGGACGCCTTCTGGCAGTTCGCCGGCGCCCGCGCGGACCTGCTGCCCGGGGCGCTGCTCGTCACCGAGGCCGGCGGACGGATCTCCGACGCCCAGGGTCGCCCCTGGACCCCGCAGAGCGAGAGCTTCCTGGCCGCCGCGCCCGGCGTCCACGCCCAGGCCGTCACCACGCTCTCACGCTGACCGCACACCACAACCCGAACACGGAAGGACCGGATCACCATGACCACGATCGCAGTTCTCGGGAACGGCCGCGTCGGCGGCAACCTGGCCGCAGCCCTCGCCCGGGCAGGGCACGAGGTGACCGCGGTGGACCGCGCGCCGGGTGCTGCCGCCGCTGCCGCCCGGACCGCCCGGATCGTCATCAACGCCACCCCGGGGGCCGGTTCGCTGGAACGGCTCGCCGCCCTGCGGGAGGAACTGCGCGGCAAGATCCTCGTCGATGTCTCCAACGCCACCGTCGACGGACCGGACGGACTGCCCGCCGACCTGATCTACCCCGGCTCGAGCCTCGCCGAGCAGCTCCAGGAAGCGCTCCCGCAGACGCGCGTCGTCAAGACGCTCAACACCATGCTCTTCCCGGTGATGACCGCGCCGGCCACGCTCACCCGGGCGCCCGACGCCTTCCTCTCCGGCGAGGACCCGCAGGCCAAGCAGAGCGTCCGCGACCTGCTCGTCGACCTCGGCTGGCGCAAGGAGTGGATCACCGATCTCGGCGGGATCCGGACCGCCCGCGCCACGGAGGCCGCGATACTGTTCGTGCCGCACGTGATCCGGTCCAGCGGGTTCGCGCCCTTCGCGATCTCGATCACCCGCTGATCCGCCCAGCGCGCACCGCGATCCACCCGGAGGACGTCACCACCCACCACCGGGCCTTCCCGCCGCCGCTCGCCGCGGCCCGGCGAGGAGTCCGTGCGTCCACGAGCACGCCTGCATCCGCCGCCCCGTCCTGCCGCCCGACGCCGCCGAGGCGTGAAGCCGCAGGCACCGTCGCGGGGCCCGGACGCTGCGCTCCGCGCTACCGGGCCCGGCGGTCGGGGGCCGGGGTGCGCGGGCGTAGGCGCTCTCCCTGCGGCCCGAACATGATCAGGTATTCGACCGGTCCGCCGGGTCCGGCGTTCGCGACTCCGTGGGCGGTGCGGGTGTCGAACTCGACCACGTCCCCGGCACTCAGGACGAGGTCCTGCTCGCCGAGCGCCAGCCACAGCCGCCCGTACAGGACGCACAGCCATTCGTACCCGTCGTGGGAGACCTGCCGCGGCCGCGCCGGCGGCGCGTCGATGCCGGGCAGGACGTGCTTGTGGGCGTGCAGGCCCCCGACGTACCGGGTCAGCGGCAGCACCGCCTTGTCGCTGCCGGAACGCTGCGGCACCGGGGTGCGCGGTCCGGCCGCCGCGGCGGGTGCGGCGCCGGCCAGCTCGTCCAGGGAGACGTCGTACGCCTTCGCGAGCTGCAGCAGCACCTCCAGGGTCGGCCTGCGCCGGCCGGTCTCGATCCGCGACAGCGTGCTCAGCGAGATGCCGGTCGCGCGGCTGACGCCGGTGAGTGTGGCGCCGTGCTGCTCGCGCGCCGTCCGCAGCCGGGGGCCCATGGCCGCCAGCGTGTCGGCTATGCCGTCGTCCGTCACCGTCACCGTCGCCCCGCTTCCTCCGGCCGTGCCGCTCCACCGCCCTGTTCTGCCAGTTTGCCACGATGGCAAGGGTGTTCGCGTCGCGCGGCCGCCGCGCCGCATGATCGGTGGGTAACCGCGGCCGCCCGTGAACCGAGGAGAAGCGATGCACCAGCCCGCGCCGTCCGCCGACCTGCGCCACCGCACCATCGAGGCACCCGCCGGGCGCCTGCACCTGGTCGAGCAGGGCACCGGACCGCTGGTCCTGCTCGTCCACGGCTTCCCCGAGTCCTGGTACTCCTGGCGCCGCCAACTCCCGGCCCTCGCGGCGGCGGGGTACCGGGCCGTGGCGCTCGACGTGCGCGGCTACGGCCGCTCCTCCAAGCCGGCCGCGACGGACGCCTACCGGATGCTCGACCTGGTGGAGGACAACGTCGCCCTGGTGCGCGCCCTGGGCGAGGAGAGCGCGGTGGTCGTCGGGCACGACTGGGGCTCCAGCATCGCGGCGGCCTCCGCCCTGCTCCACCCCGAGGTCTTCCGCGCCGTCGCACTGCTGAGCGTCCCCTACACGCCGCCCGGCGGCCCCCGCCCCACCGACGTCTTCGCGCAGATGGGCGGCGACCAGGAGTTCTACGTCTCGTACTTCCAGGAGCCCGGCCGGGCCGAAGCAGAGATGGAACCCGACCTCCGGGGCTGGCTCGCGGGCTTCTACGCGGCCATGTCCGCCGACACCATGCCCGCCCAGGGCGAGCCCGACCCGCACTTCGTGGCCCGCAGCGGCGGTCGGCTGCGCGACCGCTTCCCCCGCGGCAAGCTGCCCGCCTGGCTGACCGAGGACGACCTCGACGTGTACGCCGGGGAGTTCGAGCGCACCGGCATGACCGGGGCCCTCAACCGCTACCGCACCATGGACCGCGACTGGGAGGACCTCGCCCCGTACGGCGGAGCCCCGATCAAGCAGCCGTCCCTGTTCATCGGCGGCGCCCTGGACGCTTCCACGACCTGGATGGCCGACGCGATCGACGCCTACCCGGCCACCCTCCCGGCCCTGGCCTCCACCCACATCCTGGACGGCTGCGGGCACTGGATCCAGCAGGAGCGTCCCGAGGAGGTCAACCGCCTGCTGACCGCCTGGCTCGCCTCCCTCCAGGGCTGAACCGGCGGGTGCGCCGGCCGGCCTCCGTCGCAGGAGAACCCCGGCCGGCACACCCGAGGGCAGCGCCCGAACCTCACGCCCGCTCAGCGCCGCGCGTCCCCCGGCGCGTTGCGCCGGCCCTCCCCGTCACGAGTGGGCTCTCCAAAACCAGTCAGACCGTCACCTCCGGCCTGCTTCTCATCGTGGAGCCGAGGCCGCAGGCAGAGTCGGCCGTGAGCGCAGGGCCGGTCGGCACTCAGCGCGGATCTCCGGCCCCCAGCGCCTCATGCCGGAACTGCTTGGGTGCCACACCGTAGGTTCGTCGAAACACCCGGCTGAACTCCGCCGGACTTGCGAATCCCCACCGTCCCGCAAGCACCGCGATCGGACAGACCCGCAGACCGGGATCGGCGAGGTCGGCCCGGCACCGTTCCAGCCGCCGCCTGCGGACGGTGGACATGACCGGCTCCGGCTCGGAGCGGAACAGCTCATGCAAGGTGCGCACCGATATGTGGTGTTGAAATGCTATGGCGGCCGGAGTGAGCCCCGGGTCACCGAGATTCGCCTCGATGAATGCACGGATCCGTGCCAGCAGGGCCCGGCGTCGCGTTTCGCCAGGGAGGGTTGCCGCGGCGTCCAGGTGCCCCGCCAGGAACGTCGCAGCCAGGTCGACGGCGATCATGCCGATCCGATGGCTCTCGGAGAGGGAACGGCCGTCGACCTGGTCGAGCACGCTGCCCAGCAGGTGGTGCAGCAGCGAGCCGGCCGCCCCCTCCGAGGAAAGCTGCCGAGAACGAAGTCGGTCGGCCCTGTCGGCGCAGAGCGGAAGCAAGGACTTCGGCACCCGGAGGATCGTGACCACCGCTCTGTCCCCGAGGTCCGGGAAGTGCGCGTCGAAGGGACTCGACGTATCGAAGAGTACGAGCCCTCCGGAGGGGACGGACGTCTCCTCCCTCTGCTGACTGACAAGCATGGGCCCGCGCTGGACCAGACCCAGTTGGTAGGTCTCAGGATCACCACGCCGGATGTGCCGGTGGGTACGCACAGCTCCCAGAGGAAGAAACGAGAACCTTGCCAGCTGGGCAACACCGAGATCGGCCGTCAGCACCTGGGCCGAAAAGTCCTGGGCGTAGGGACTGGTCAACGCGAAGGGCGCAATCCCCTCGCGCACGATGTCGATGTACCAGTCGAACCGTTCTCGTCCGGCCAGGTCACTGTTCGACAGCGAGAGCACGGGAGTGGTGTCGGCGGAAGTCTCGGGCACGAGGCCATGGTGGGGACGGACACACGAACGCGAAAGCAGATCTCCGGCCAGACACAGGACATGCGTGAGAAGCCGTGTCTCAACCGGACGTGACTGCTTGGCTTCCGCTGGCCAGGCACGGTCTGGCCCGGTCTGGCCCGGGATCGGGATCCTGCTGACACCGCGTACCGACGGGCCGCGCCCCTGGGACACCACCGCGGCCCGCGTCAGCGGCCCCGGCGCTCCCAGCGGTCCCGGCGGCCTCAGCCCCGGGGAACCGGAGGGCTACCGGTCGTTGTGGAACCGCACGTCCGAAGAGGGGCGTGCCCGCTTCCCGGCCCCACCCGCAAGCACCCCGTGACAGGCGGCCTGAAGCCACGCTCCGGCCCCACCGCGCTGCGCCCGTGCCGGACCCGGCGGGGCACCACCGGCGGGAAGGCGGACTGCCGCGGTCGGCACGGGCCCGAGTAGCATCTGGCCCACAGCCGGACAAGGGGTGCAACCACAGGGGGGCGGCGTGACGGAGTCCGCGGGTTTCGGGTGCGAGGCGTGCTGTGCCGAGGACGCCTCGGTGGCGCGGGCGCACCACCAAAGCCACATCGGGGTCCGGCTCGAGAAGATGATCCAGGACGACTCGCACTTCATCGTCTCCGTCCGGCGCTGCAGCCTCTGTTCGCAGGCCTTCGTGAGCGTCTTCACCGAGTACGTCGACTGGGCCGCCTCGCAGGACGCGCAGTACCGGACCCTGCTGCCGATCACGGACGCCGAGGCGGACGACCTGATGGCGGGGCGGCTGAGTCCGCACCGGGCCGGGGCCCTGGGGCGCGGCCGCCGCCATCTGCAAAGCGACTGGCCGAGCGAGGCCGACGAGCCGTCCGTGTACTGGGACAGCGGCGTGTTCGAGGTGCGCGAGGGCTACTGACCCGGCCGGGGCCCGGGCCCCGAACTCCAGGTGCCGGACGCCCGGCCCCGCCGCGACCTCGACGCTCAACGCGGGCACACCACCCGCCGATCATGAACCGAGACCATGAGCTCCCTCTGACAAACCCGGTCGCCTGCCAGTGCCGGGCGGACAATCTCGATGCGCGGGAGCCGCCCGTTCGGCGAGGCTGCGGTAGGCCGCCGCCGAGGGCATCGACTACGCCGCGAAGGGGCCGTCGGGAGGCGGGGAGGGGGCGGGGAGCCGGTTGGGCCTGTCCTGGTCGTGGCCGGGCGGGCGCATGCCGGCTGCCGGGTCAGGGAGCCGTCGGCGTTCAGGGTGCCGGCACGCCCCGGCGTCGGGGGCTCTGCCGGAAGGGCCGGGCACGCCCAGAGCACCCGTGTCCCGGGTGCTGGACGCCTTGCGCCCGTCGGGCCGAACGCTCCGGCCGGTGCGCGGGCCGGACCCGCCGAGGCATCGAGGGGAACCGGGCAAGCCGCAGGCTCGTCATCACAGGTGGCGGGGTTCCCGACAGCCGGGGGCGCGGAGGTGGGCCCGGATGGGGTTCTTCGAGCAAGGGCCGGGCTGGTGGCGGGCGCTGCGCCTGCGGCGGCGGATCATCGCCCTTGTCGTCGGCGGCGCCGTGGTCCTGGGGACGGTGCTGGCCGTCGTGCTCACCGTCGGCCAGGGAGGCTCCCCGGGGCGCACGGGGACCGGCCCGCCGCCCGCCGGGCCGCCTGTCGCCGGGTCGGCCCCGTCGGCCCCCGCCGCCCCCGCCGCCCCCGGTGGCGTGTCACCGCTCACCGGGCTGCCGGGTGACGCGGGCCGGGTCATCGCCGTCAAGATCGACAATGCCGCCGCCGCCCGGCCCCAGACGGGGGTGAACGCGGCCGACGTGGTCTACGCGATCGAGGTCGAGGGCGGCCTCTCCCGGCTCCTGGCGGTCTACGACTCGAACCACCTGCCCGCGGGCGACCGGATCGGCCCGGTGCGCAGTGCCCGGGAGACCGATCTGCCCCTCCTGCAGCAGTACGGGCGTGTGGACTTCGCGTACTCTGGAGCGCAGACCGCGTTCCTGCCGGATCTGGCCCGGGCCGATGTGTTCAACAGCTCGCCGCAGCAGGACAATTCGTTCTTCCGTGGGCAGTGGAACGTGCCGCCGTTCAACCAGTACGTGGTGCCGTCCGGGATTCTGCGCCACTTCCCGGACGCGGCGGTGGCCCGGGACGTCGGGTTCCGCTTCGGCGACGCACCGGCCGGCGGAGTCCCGACCGGCTCGTTCACCGCGCGAATGCCCGCGGCCTCGTTCACCTTCACCTGGTCCGCCGCGGAGGGCAGGTACCTGGTGGCGGTGGACGGCAGGCCGGCCATGACGACGGACGCCGGGCAGATGGGCGCGCCGACGGTCGTGGTGCAGAAGGTCGCCGAGACCACGTCACCGCGCGGGCTGGTCGATTCCTTCGGGCACGTGCTGCCGTTCGCCCCGACCGTCGGCAGCGGCGACGCGGTCTTCCTGCGGGACGGCGCGGCGTACCGGGGCAGCTGGTCCCGGCCCGATGCCGCCGCCGTCACGGAGTTCAGGTACGCGGGCGGGCAGATGGCCTTCCACCCCGGACAGGTCTGGATCGTCCTCGAACCTGCGTGAGGCCGGGCGGCCGGCGGCCGAGGTCGACCCGGGTCCGTTGCCGGGCAGCCGGGATGACCCTGGAGAACATCCAGCAGGCCCTGCACCGGGCCCTGCGAACGCGACCGGTACGCCGACGCCGGAGACGAGGCCGGCGTCGCCACCGCGGCGACCATCCGCGCAGGGTGGCAGCGCCTACGTGGCCACACCGCCGAAACCCGCGCCGAGCGCCACGACCCCGACCACGACACCGCCCTCCAGCACGCGCTGCACCGTGAGCGCCACCGTCGCGACGTCGCCGCGTTCCCCGCCGAGGCTGCCCACCAGGCCCGCCAGACCACTGACGCCGCACATCGCCGCCTCGTCGGCACGTTCCGGTTCGGCCGGGATCAGGCGGGGCGGACGACCCGTAGGTACGCCGGGCGCATTGTGCTGCTCCTGGTCGTCGTGGGACGGTCCTCGGCAGCTCATGTGCAACTTGCATTTCAATGGATAACTTCCTTCACTTCAGACACAGAGCGGGAATTTATAATTCCATTTCTCGGAGGATGGGGCGTCCGCATTGGGATGTTATTTCGTGACCTCTCACCCTGGCGTGCTCAATTCAAGCTCAAATTCCAGGAATCTGATTGCCCCCGATTGGATCGGCTGACAACATTCAACGTGTCCGGAAGATCCGGGTACGAAATCAGTCGGAGGGGACATCAAAATGCGGAAGACGATTTCTCGAATTGCATGCGCGGTGGCAGGCGTGGGGGCGATGGTCGCACTGGCGGCGCCGCAGGCCCAGGCGGCGCCCGTGACCGGCTCGCTGCCGGTGCCGGCGACGACGGCCGAGCTTCCGGCGGGCGCCGTGCCCGGCCACTGAACCATCGACCGCAAGACCCCCGTGGTGAAGGTGTCGGACGCCGCGCGGGTCACGCTGCCCCAGGAGTCGCAGAGCGCCACGACGGACGACCCGTACACGCAGGTCCGCAACGCGCGCTACGCCGGACAGGTCTGCGGGACCGGCCGGGTCGACATGGTCACCGGCCCCGGCCCCATGACGCTGACGCTGTCCCAGAGCAGGGCGGTGGCGAGCACGTGGTCGGCGAGCGTGTCGATCTCCCCGTGGAAGGTCTCCAGCACCGTCGGATTCAGCGTCACCGACACCGCCACGAACACCGAGTCCGGCTCGTACCCCGTCCCGGCCGGCCAGTTCGGCTACCTGGAGGCCTACCCGCTGTACGACGTCTACAACTACGACATCTACAACGTCGCCGTCGGCGATCGCTACGTCGGCGGTGGGAGCGCGCAGCACCCGGTAGGCTACTGCTACAACGCCTGGGCCAACTAGGAGACTTCAGCACATGCGGCGATCCAGCCGGTTCGTGGGCGCGGTGGTGCTCCTTGCCTCCGCCGCGCTCGCGGCCGCGTGCACCAGTAGCGGGAAGGCGCCCCAGGCGGAGGATGCCCCCTGGGCGCTGGACGGCCTGGCCGCCACCTCGGCCGGCCTTCCCATCCAGGGCAGCGTCGACGCCCCTCCCGCCAAGGGCGTGGCCAAGATCCTCGGCGTCGCCGAGGTCGCGGGCACCAATGTGGTCCTCGCCGTCAGGAACGGCAACTGCCAGGTGTCGCTTCTGCCGGACCGGCTCACCGAGCCGACCACCACCGCTCCCGCCTCGGTCGGATCGCAGCGCCCCGCAGTCGGCAGCGTGTTCTCGGACAGCCATCAGGAATTCCCCGGCAATGTTCTCGCCGGGAAATACACTCAGGCATCCGCCCAGATTTCCCCCTTCAAATTCACGGCCGTCGGCTGCTCCGAAAAGGCGATGGTCGCCAGAGTAGAAGGAGTTGGGGAATCGGTGGAGATCCGGAACAAGGCCGGGGATTCATTGAGGTCCTGGCGCGAGGGCCAGGACGCGGTGCTGACCGTCGGCGCTCCCGAGGCAGTCAGCCGGCCTTCCCCGTCTGGCACCGGCTCCTGAAACAAGAAGGATCTTCTGAGGGCGCTCACACCCGGTGGGCGCCCTCAGCGGTACGTGATGCCACTGGTCGGGACGGACTCTCCGGTCAGTCCTGCAGCGATCCCGCGCCTACCGGCCAGGACCGGCTTCCTCCAGCGCGGCGCGCGGCCGGGTGAGTCCGGCTCCGACCTTGGCCAGCATCTGGCCGAGGAGGTGGAGGGCTCGTGCCCGTGTCGGCACTCCGCGCGCTGTTCCCGTCCAGTGGGCGTCGGTGAGCTTCTCGGTCACCGTGAGGATCCGGTCGTCGTCCTGGGCGGCCAGCACGAGGACGAACCGCACGTAGTCGCCGATGTCGGTGCCCTGGGGGTGCTGGTGCGTGAGGCCCTGCAGGCGCGGTGTCAGGGCGGGCGGGGTGCGGTCCGTCGGGAAGACGACGGCGAGGCCGGCGAGGGCCAGCCGAACTGCAGGGCATTCGGCCGACCAGCGGGTCAGCAGATCCGGGGTGTAGGACTGGACCGCCCTGCGGGCCCGGGCCTCGCTGTCGGGATCGGCGTGTTGCGGGGTGGCCGGCCAGGTCTCGGCGAGGTGGCGCTCGGCGACGGTGGCAGCCCTGAACAACAGGTGGACGGCTTGGAACCGGTGGCGGGGAGGAATCCGGTCGTCGACGGCGAGGGCCGCGGGCAGGACGAGGCCGTCGGCGGTGGCGGGCCGGCAGGTGTCCTGGTGGAGGATCTCGTTGTAGAAGTCGCCGAGGAAGCTCCGGTCGTCCCAGAAGGGGTCGATCCCGGCGTCGAACAGCATCGCCGCCTGGGGTGGCCTGCGGCCCGGCAGGCGGTCGGCGATGACGTCCCGGAAGAGCTGCCGGATCGGCGGACCGGAAGCGACCGCGTCGTGCCCGGTCTGCTCGGGTTCGGCGTGCGTGTCCATGGCCGGCGCAGCCTACTGGAGCATCCCGGGCCGACGGCCCGTCGTCTCGGCGGGAGTTGGCAGGTCGTCGGCCCGGAGTCTGCAGTGGCCAGCCGGCCTTGGCGGGCACTTCGGTCTGCGCCCGGGCGCTTGGCCATCGCTCCGACGGAGCCGCCCACGGGCGACCAGCTCCCGCAGGCAGAGGTGACCGCAGAGGCCACCAGGACCATGCGCGAGCACCTTTTGACGAATCCAGCAGGTGGCGGCAGCGGTGAACCGGCGGCCGAGCTCCGGGCGGCCCGCGCCCTGTCCAACGAACCGAACCGCTTCCTGCCGGTTCAGAACGTGCCGGCGGGTGGTGAGCGCGGCAGACCGAGGTCTTCGACGCCACCGATCCCATCCGGCACCTCGGTTCGGCTTACCCGGCCGACCCGGCCGACCCGGCCGGCGGGCTCGAAGGGCTGTGGGTCCGCTTCTCGTCCACCCCGCACCAGCGCCGGACGATGCTCGTCCGGTCAGCCCAGCGATGCGCTCGCCGCACGCAGTTCGTCCAGGGCCGCCAGGGTGTACCCGGCGAGCTCGTCCTCGGCGCCACGGTCGTCCTCGGCCCATTCGGCGTACCCCCGCTTGAAAGCGAGGACGCCCAGCTCGCCCGCGAGAGCCGCAGTCGGATCGGGTACGCCGCGGGCGACCAGGGCGGTTGTCATCGCGGCCGCGAGACTGACGGTCTTGAGGGTGTCACGCTCTTGAAGCTCGGCGCTGGCGGCGACGGCCGCCTTCAGGCGGGGGGCGAGCTCGCGACTCCCGGGGCCCATCGCGGTCGAGGCGCGCTCGAGACCGGCAGCGACCGCCTCGAGCGGGCTGGCGTTACCGGGCGCGTCGGCGATCCCCTCGGCCAGCAGCCGGCTCAGCGTCTCCTGCCCGGCGACCAGCAGCTCGCGCTTGTCGGGGAAGTGCCGGAAGAAGGTGCTCTTGGTGACCCCGGCACGCTCGGCGATCTGCGCGACCGTCGTGGCGTCATACCCCTGCTCCGTGAACAGGTCGACCGCAGCCACGACAAGGCGTTCACGCGCACCTGGTTCCCATCGACCCATGGGTTCAGCATATGCGATGGGACTCTTGTCCCGTCATCCTGCTAGGGTGATGGGACAAGAGTCCCATCACTTTGGGAGGGTTCCCATGCGCGTCTTTGTCACCGGTGGCACCGGTCTGATCGGTTCCGCCGTCGTCGCCGAACTCCTCGGCAACGGCCACACCGTCCTCGCGCTCGCCCGCTCCGATGCCTCCGCGCAGGCCGCCGAGGCAGCCGGCGCCGAGCCGCTGCGGGGAGGCCTCGCCGATCTGGAGGTCCTGCGCTCCGGCGCCGCTCAGGTCGACGGGGTGATCCACCTGGCCTTCGGCAACGACTTCAGCAGCCCCGAGGCCCTCGCCGGGAACGTCGCCGAGGAGACCGCCGCCCTCACCACCCTTGGCGAGGAGCTCGTCGGCAGCGGCCGCCCCTTGGTCACCGTCTCGGGTACGCCCTGGGTGCCGGGCCGTGCCTCCACCGAGGCCGACCCGGTGCCGACCGACGGGCCGGTCGGCGGCCGCGGTCGCACGGTCACGGCGGTCCTGGGCCTGGCCTCCCGCGGGGTCCGGAGCACGTCCGTACGCCTGCCGCGTACGGTTCACAACAAGGGCATGGGCGGGTTCGCCGGTCTGCTGGCCAACATCGCACGCCAGAGCGGGATCTCCGGCTACCCCGGCGACGGCACGCAGCGCTGGCCCGCCGTCCATGCGCTCGACGCGGCCGTCCTCTTCCGGCTCGCCCTGGAGCAGGCGGAGGCCGGTACCGCCTGGCACGCCGTGGCCGACGAGGGGGACAAGGTGGGGGACATCGCGGCCGTCATCGGCCGACGGCTGGGCGTGCCGGTCGAGTCGGTGCCGGAGGAGACCTACGGCCCGCTCGGCCCGATCTTCACGGCCGACCAGCCCTCGTCCAGCACCCGCACCCGGCAGGCGCTCGGCTGGGAGCCGAAGCACCCCGGCCTTCTGGAGGACCTGGAGAACATCCAGCCCTGACGGGTGACCGACGATCGGGGCGGACCCGCTGCCGACGCTTCACGTTGGCGGCGGGAAACCCTCGCCCATGTCATTCGCGACCGATCGTCTCCCCGCAGCGACATCTCGTACCCGCACATCCCGCGGTCCACGCGCTCCGGCTCCCGACCTGTTCCCCGCACCATCGCCGACGACCAGGCCCGCCGGCGCCGGTCCGCCACCCGCGTGGCAGCGACACATCTCGCACCACCCGCGCCAATGCGGCAATTCATGTCCACGACAAGCAGGAGGTTTCATCATGCCGGCAGTTGTCTTCGGTGCTCGCGGTAACGTCGGTCGTCATGTGGCCGACGGCCTGCTGGTCGCCGGCGAGCAGGTCAGAGCAGTCAGTAGGATCCCAGCCGCGGCCTTGACGCCTGGGTGCGAAGCAGTCGTCGCCGACCTGGGGCGTCCCGAGACGCTGCCCGCAGCGCTCGACGGTGCCGACAAGGTGTTCCTGTACGGAATGCTCGACCCCCAGAAGCCCTACGACATCGAGAAGGTCACGGCGGCGGCCGCCGCCGCGGGGATCCGGCAGGTGGTCCTGCTCTCGTCGGTGTCGGTCGTCCTGGACCCCGACGCCGGCCACCCGGTCGCCCGCTTGAACCGCACGATCGAGCAGGCCGTCCAACGGTCCGGCATGGACTGGACGTTCCTCAGGCCGGGGACATTCGCGACCAACACCCGCACCTGGTGGGCCGAATCGATCCGCACCGACAACGTCGTCCGCCTTCCCTATCCGTTCGCACAGTCGGCACCGGTGCACGAGAAGGACATCGCGGCACTGGCGGTGACCGCCCTGACCGAACTGGGCCACTCGCACCAGACCTACACCGTCTACGGGGCCGAGTCCCTGACCCTGCAACGCCAGGTCGAGCACATCGGCGAGGCCATCGGCCGTCATATCCGGGTTGAACACGTCTCCGACGGGCAGGCCCGCGCGGAAGTCGCCAGAACAATGCATCCGGTCGTGGCCGAGGCGATCGTGAGTCAGTGGGCCGCCGCCGACGGCGTCGTGGCCGTGACCTCCGCCATCGCCGAAAAGATCACCGGCGCTCCCGCACACACCTACGCCCAGTGGGCCGTCGACCACGCCGACGACTTCCGCTGAGCTTGTCGTGCTGACCGGCCGTACGGGGCCCGGCCTGCTCGGCGCTCTGGTTTCCCCCGTCCTGGCCACAGTGGCGAGTCAGTGCATAACGTGACGTTACAGCTGAAACCCTTCCCGAGGCGTGGGTGTTTTCCGGCCTGGCCGTACCGGTTGGCGGGGCTGGTGCGTGTCTTGCGGGCGCGGGTTTTCCGGGCCCCTGCCGCACCGTCCAACGGCCGGCGGACGCCGCGACCCCGGAACGGTGCGAACGGGACCGGCAGAACGGCCCCGGGTGCTGATTCGGTTTCCGGGGCCGGGATCTGACGGTGGGAAAGGCCCGGCAGATCCTCGCCGCGCTCGAGCCGGTGCGGTACCAGGACGGCATTGACGAGGCGACCGCGCCGGTCGCGTAGTGCGTCGCGGCTGTCCTGGTCCGCTGTGCGAAGCGACACCCCCGGGGGCGGCGGACCGGGGCGGACCGGCTGTGCGGCTCGCTGTTTGACTGACCGGCAGGTGTCGCCCGCGACACCACCGGCCTCGCCCGGCCCGGCTACGACGGCGGCAACCCGTTCATCACCGGCCGGCCCTGCAGACCGGCCGCCTATTTGACCAGTTCCTGAATGAACCAGTGGTACGTTCCGAGGTTCTGGCCGTAGAAGAACTGTCGTTCTTCGATCTGGAATGGGAACTGTACGGCGTAGGGGTTGTTCCAGTTGCCGTTGTCGGTTTCGT
>NZ_JBHJUK010000048.1:0-39587 GCF_042266225.1 Kitasatospora sp. NPDC056181 | reverse complement strand
TTGCCGTTGTCGGTTTCGGTGCCCATCTTTCCGCCGGGCAGGAGTTCTTGGATGAACCAGTGGTTCGTTCCGAGGTTCTGGCCGTAGAAGAACTGCTGTCCGTCGATCTCGAACGGGAACTGCACGGCGTACGGGTTGTTCCAGTGACCGTTGGCGGTCTCACTCCCCATTCTCATTTCCACGCTCCGTTCGGAGGGGGCTTCGATGACTCGCAGCCATCACTCAGGGATTTGGTGACGCCTGGTAGTCGGATGGCCTCGCACTGCTATTCTACGTCCTGCTTCGTGGTGGGACACGGCTCAAGCCGGGCCCGGACCGAGCCCGTCGGCCGTGTCGTCCCGTGACCTCGGGGTCCTCGCTGTCAGGCCTGGCGGGCGTAGGACGTGAGGCGATTGGCGAGCGCGCTGACGAGGTCGCGCAGTTCGTCGGGGCGCTCGATGACGAACGGCCGGCCGAGGCCTGGCGAGCACCGGAGGCAGCCAGTCGAGCCGTTCCACCTGCAGCTCGAAGGCGCCGCCGGCGTTCGGTCGCGGTGCCGTCCGGCACGGGCCGGCATCGCCTTCGTGGACACCTTGCCGCGGTGGTGCGGGCGGCGAATGCGAGCGGGCCGCCGCCGAAGCCGCGGCCGCCGAGGGGAAACGCGCCGGCTCCTGGCGGCGTCGCTCCTGCCCGGCCGGGGCGGCCCGGGCAGTGTCCGCTCGGGCCGACCAAGCTCATTGGTGGGGCGGGCCGGACACCTTGATTCCCGCCCCGCCCCGCGTCGGCGCCCATCGGGGTGGCAGGCACCGTCGCCGTCGGGCTGCTGATCTGACCGTCCGGACGCGGGAGAGGACACCGGGCACAGGGGTCAGCACTCGGGTGGTGGGGCGGCGGCGAGGAGCTCGCGTTTCACCTGGTCGTAGTCGGCCAGGGCCTGCGGGTCGCCGTGGTGGTAGTCGGTCCAGAACCCGGGACGCTGCCAGCGGGCGTTCGCGAGGCGGGTGCGGCCGCCTGCGATGACCAGGGTCCAGCCGGGGGGTATTCGGGTGTCCACTGTCTCGAAGTCGGCGGGGTCCCAGAGCAGCCCGGGGTCGGGTGTGTTGGGGCCGAGCACGCGGATCTGGCAATCGATGTCGTAGGTGACCATCTCCAGTACCGGGTAGACACCACCCACCCGGATCCCGTCGAACTCCGCGACTGGGATGTCGGCCGCGGGGTGGATGATTTGCAGACATCTGACTCTCATGGGAGAAGTCTCACCCTGGCCGATCCCCAGTTGCGGTCCGGGTCGTCGCGACGGATCCAGCGAGGCGGCCATGTCCGGTCGCGGGAGATGGGGCCGCCACCACTCCCCGCACCCGCCCCCGGCGACGCGGCAGGCCTTGCTCCGCCGCCTGGCGGCCCGCGAAGCCTGCGAGCGGCCGGGCCCGTACACGGCCCGGCCGCCCCCATGCGTGCGCTGCGGGCCGGCGCTTCTACCGCGCCGCCGCAGAAGACTTCCGGATCGCTGTCCCGGTCGTAACGGCGGCGGGGTGCGGGTCAGGCCGTGCCTGTCGCGCAGGTGGTTTCGAGAGCGATGAGGCGGTTGGCGAGGGTGCGGGCCGGGCCGGTGAGGCCCTTCAGGATTTCCCGGGCGTAGGGGCTCCGAGGGTGGTGGGCGAGGTCTTGGACGGCGCTCCAGAGTTCCGCGATGCCGGACAGGCTGTGCTGGACGTGGCGGATGGCGTCGTGGCGCTGGGCGAGGTACTGCTCGGCCCTCTGATGGGCGTGACGCCAGTCGATGTCGCCGGCTTCAGCGGTCGGGACGAAGGCCGGCGTGGTGGCGCCGTCGGCGACGCGGATGGCGTCGATCTCCTCGACGCGCCGGCGGAGGTGTTCCTCCTCCTGCCGGGCGTCGAGGGCCGCGATGGCGCCGGTGATGGCGAGGTCGCCTGCGATGACCTGTTCGGTGAGGTCGGGGGCGTGCTGCCGCAGTCGCGCGTGCTGGGTGAGAAGGGCCTTGGCGTCGGCCTTGCGTCTGCGGACGGCCGTGTAGGCGGCGTTGAGGGCGAGGGCGCCGGTGCGGACCTGTTCGGCGAGGTCGGGGGCGTGTTCGAGCACGATGGTGGCGATGGACAGCTGGGTCACGCTGATGCCGCAGCGGGCGGGGTCGGACGGGAGCGCGTGCGGGGAGAGTGCGCGTGCCATCGCGGTGATCATGGCGTGCTGACCCGGGGTGGTGTTCGGGTGGTCGCGGTTGGCGGACACGATCAGGCCGACCGGATCGTCACCCTGATAGGTGGTGAAGCGGGGTGCAGTGTCCGCCAGTTCGCAGGCGGCGAGTCGGCCGCGACCGTCCAGGAGAACACCGTCCGCGTCCAGGACGACGGGCTCGGTCAACCCGTCGCTCTCGATCTCCTGGGCGAGGTCGAGGAGTTCGTCGGGGCCGAGCATCGGGAACAGGGCGGTAACGGGGTGGACCTTCACGGTGGGGCAGCTCCTTGATCGGGGGTTGATGTTGGGGCAGAAGACGCCACACGGGGGCATATGGTTCGGCGGTGGCGCTCTTCGGCCTGGTCAGGGGCAGGCGCCGCCGCACGTGCCAGGCCACCCGGCGTACAGCTGACTGATGCTCGGCTTGCCACGGGCGACACCTGCGTCGGCGAGCACGTTGCAGATCAACCTCTGACGGAGGGTTCACCGCGGCTCGGGCAGGACCGCCTGTCCGAGCCGCAGCGCCACATGCCGGCCACGCTCGACACCCGCCAGGTCCACAACCTGATCCTCACCCTCGGGGAGGTCCGCTGTGACTCAGCCGGTCGTGGCAGCCGTCCGGGCGCTGCCCTCGGCCGACAGTCTCCGGATGTGCCGTACGGCGACGAGCGGCACGCTCACGCCGATCAGATTGCAGTACGCCACCGCTGCGTAGAAGCCGTCCGCGCTGCCGGCGGCGTGTGCCGCAGCGGTGCTGACCGCGACGATCAGGCCGAAGTAGACGGCGTTGAGCACGATGGCCCGGAAGCCGCCGCCGGTCTCCTCCATGACGGTCAGCGAGGTGAGCACGGGGCCCTGGACGGCGTAAGTGAGCGCCACGGCGCCCAGGTAGCTGCCGGCGGCTGCGGCCACCCCGGCGTCGCCGCTGATCAGCCGCACCAGTGGCTCGTGCACCAGCCACACCAGCACCGCGATCGCCACGTAGACCATGACGGTGACCTCGATGCCGCCGCGCATCAACGCGAGCATCCGCCGCCAGTCGCCTTTCCCGCGTTGCTGGTTGATGGTGATCGCCGTGGCCGTGCCCAGGACCATTCCCGGCAGCAGTACGACGTTCTGCACGGTGGACGCGACGGTGAACCCGGCCACGGCGTCCTGCCCGTAGTTCCCGAGGACGCCGATGACCGCGACGTTGTACGCGGAGATCAGGAGGAGCGACACGGCGATGGGCGCGCCGATGCGGCGCAGGTCGGTGAGGACTTCGCGCCGCCAGACCAGGACGGCCGGGGGATGCCACAGCTCGGTGCGGCGCAGCAGCACCAGGCCCATGGTCAGGCCGGTCAGACCCGCTGTCGCCTCGGCGAGGGGCACCGCCGCGATCCCGACGCCGGTGCCGAGCCCGAGGCCGGCCACGAGGCCGATCCGTACGCTCGCCGTGCAGACGACCAGAAGGGTGGCGTGCCGCACGTACCCGTAGCCGCGCAGGCCGGACGCGCAGAGCTCCGTCCCGACGGCCAGCAGACTGGCGGCGCTGGTCCAACGCAGGAAGGAGACGAACGTCTCCCGCTGCTCGGCGTCCACATGGAAGAGATCCGTCAGCAGGGGAGCCGCGATCGCGAGGACCGGGTACAGGGCCGCGCCGAGCCCGAGCCAGACCCTGGCCAGGCCGGCGGCGTTCGCCATGACGTCCCGGGGACGCCCGGCCCCCTTGCTGATCGCGGCGGCGACCTGGTGGGAGACCGCGAAGCCTACGGTCACGGCGAGGACGACGAGGCTGACCGGCTGATACAGGGAGCGAAGGTAAATGGCGTCGCCCCCCATCCGCCCCAGAATGGCGACGATGCCGAGCTGGACAGCGAAATTGAGGGATTCGGCCACTAAAAGCGGAACAGCGAGGCCCGATATGGTGCGCCACACGCCCCTTCCTTCCTGCGTGGCCAGGGAAAACATACGGACCTCCGGGAGTGCGACGGCTGGGCGTGAAGGGGGAGGAGTCGCGGGACGCTATCGACATTCACCGACGAATGTCCACGGAGGCCGGCCGGTTCGGGCCGCTGCCGCGTCGAACCGGCACAGGCTCAGGTATCCCGGGCGAGGGTCGTAGCCGGCCAGGCCGCTCCCGCGGGCCTGGCCGCCGCGTTCCTCGGACGCGGTGGGCGCCCGGCGACGAGGCCGGGCGTGCGGTGGCGGCACGATCCGGATGAGGCCTCGTCCTGGTACGCGAGCGTGGCCGACGAGGCGGTCGACGCCGCCGTGCCGGCCGGACTGTTGGCGCTGCGAGAGGCGCGATCCGCATCCGATCCGGGCATGGTGGCGGGCTTCGCCTGAGTGCTGTTCCCCGCATTCCGCCGCGTCGACCTGCGGGCCGAGCACCGGGACGGGCCGCCCGCCTCGGGGCTCACCGAAGACAGCGGGAGGGCGGTGCCGTAGCAAATCGCGGAGGTTGACGCTGAGTTCGCCCGGGCCGTCGGGGCCGTCGGGGACGACGGGGACGACGGGGCGGCCGAAGCCGGTGCGGGGGAGGCCTTCGACCGGGCCGGGCCGCGGTCAGGCACCGCGGGGACGTCAGGCGGTGCCGGCGCTGGCCAGGACGGGCATGGCGCTCCAGGTGTCCGCGGTCATTTCCATGACGGCCATGCGCATGGTGCGGCCGGCGTCGGGGCAGTAGCGCTCGGTCTCGCCGGCGGGGGTGAAGCCGAGTCGGGTGATCGCGCGGACCGCGTCGGCGTTCTCCAGGTATGCCAGGCTCCACACCCGGGTGAGGCCGAGTTCGGCGAAGGCGAGCTTGAGCATGAGCCAGCCGATCGCGGGAGCGCACCCGGAACCGCGGAGGTGCCGGGCCATGGTGAAGAGACCGGAGTACCCGGTGGTGTCGTCCTCGACGTCGAGGCGGATGCCGCCGACGGGGCGGTCGTCGCCTTGGAGGCAGGCAGCCAGCTGGTAGTGGCGGCGCGGCACCTCGGCGGCGGTCGCCACGGCCTCGTCGAGCCTGCACCGGATCCGGGTGTCGTCCATGACGCCGGTCGAGAGGTAGCGCATCCCCACGGCGTCGCCCCAGACCAGGCGCATGGCGTCGAGGTCGTCGGCGCGGTGGTCCCGCAGCCGGAGGAGGGCGGTCTCCAGGACCGGCAGCGTCGCGGGCGGACGTACAGCGGCGCGATTCATGATCGAATCCTAACGAGCCGCTTGACCACTGCCGGTCCTCCGGACCCCGGGCTGGGTGGTCGACCTGCGGCCGCACCGTGGCTTCGCCACCGGTGGGGACGGCGTGGTCCGCCTGCCGGGAGCAGGCCGTCAACCTTGATGCCCACCCCAGCGTCCGGCGCCGGGTCCGCGAAGCACACGGGAGGCGCTCCGGAGCAGGCCACCCGCGAAGGCGTCTTCGGGCGCCAGGCCTCCGGGCCCTTGTCGCCCGTGCTGCGGTTGCCGGCGGCGGAGACGGCGACGAGCCGGAGGTCGACCAGGTCGTCGGCGAAGGCCTTGCGGGTCCTGGTGTCCCGTTCGTCGGCCCCGACTGGCGGGGAACGTCATTCCAAGCACGCGATATTCGGAGGGCGTCGGCGTCAGCGAACCGTAGGGTGAGTGCGCCAAGACAGCCTGGTAGCAGGGGAGAAGAGTGCGGTCCGAGGAACATGCGGGGTGGGAGCGGGACTTCCCGGTCCGGTATCTCCTGGTGCGGGAGGACATCCACGGTGAGGAGGAGGACGTGCTGTGGGGGCGGTGCGCGGAGGTCGAGGGCCTGTTCATGGACCCGCCTCCGCTGCCGCGAGAGGTCCTGACACTGCGCGGCTGCCCGCGCGAGAGCCTGCTGGTCCAGGCCGTGGCGGCCGGCGCCGAACCGGTGCGGCTGCTGGGGGACGGAATGCTCTCGATCGAGCCTGTGGATCCCTCGAACGACGGGCCGGCCCGCTTCTGGGACCTGGAGGACACGGCTGTCCTGGCCCAGTGGCCCACGCCGGGCGATCCCGGGCGCGTGGACATCGTCGTGGGCACCGGCGTCAGGGAGGACCACTACGGGGGCGGCAAGCGGCTGCCTTCGAGTCCGCGGTTCGACCTGTGGTTCCCCTCGATCCACGGGGTCAGCCCCTCGGACAGTTGCCGTTCCATTGACGGCCTGCTCACCTCGCGCCCGCAGCGACCCACCCAGCCCGTGCACCTGATCGGCTGTGAACCCGCCGCACCGCTGCTGGCCCTGCTGTGCCGTCCCCTTCCACAGAAGGGCGACCCGATCACGCTCTGGCCCCTCGACCGCCACGGCCGAACGATGACCGGGTACCGCCTCGACCTGCACACCGTCGAGGCACGCCCGTCCGTCCTCGGCGGAACCCTGATCGACGTCACCATCACCGACCCCGGCGACGACCGCCCCACCCCGGCCGCACGCGCGGTCTGGGAGATCTGGTCCGACGGCGCTCCCACGCGGCCCAACCAGTGGGCACAGTTCGACGCCGAGGGCCGGTCCGAGTGGCTGAACCTCACCCACGTCGGCCCGGACGGGCCGAACGGCCTCTCCGGTGGGACGTACCACCTGGACGGACAGCACGTCACCGACAGGAGCGGCCTGCTCCTGGCGCTCGGCGAAGCCCTGCTCGGCCCCGGCGCCAACTACGGCACAGGCCTGGACGCGGTGCACGACTGCCTGTGCGGCGGGCCCTCCGTCGTCCCCCCGTTCACCCTCGTCTGGCACCACGCCGACATAGCCCGCCACGCCCTCGCCGGACACGTCCTGCACCACCGCGGCGGCCTGTCCTACTTCGAGGAGACCGTGAACCTCCTGCGCGAGAAGGGCGTCACCGTCGTACTCCAGTGAGGGAGGCGACGGACAATCCCGGCCCCCTTGAAGACGGCGCCTGACCTGGAGAAGGAACGGAGTGGGGCAACGGCCAGGCCGTCAGGGCCCGGTCGTGTCGTCTCCCGGTGCCCGGCCGGTGCTACGGGCTTCGAGGCAGGCGGTCCGGTCGGTGGCGGCGCGGCGGCGTGGCGGCGCTCAGGTTGACGCGGACCGGCTGGTGGCCCGGGCCTGGAGGCAGGCGGTCCGGTCGGTCGCGGCTCGGGCGCGGCTCGGGCGCGCCATCGGGTGAGGGTGGTGAGGCCGAGGCCGAGCATGGGAGCCGGCACGGCCGGGGGCATGTCCTGGGCGAGCCGGACGAGGGCGGTGGCGCGGCCGGCCGGCTCCACCGGCCGACCCCCCGGATCCGGTGACCGCACGAACCAGCCCCGCAGGGCGATAGGGGAGTTGGCCTGTTCCCGGCCCGCCACGGGGTGTCGTGGTGGATGATCGCTGCGTGAGTGCGACGTGGTGGGAGGGACGACGCGGTGCTCGGCTGGCGGCGCTGGCGTCGGCGCTGGTGTTCTTCGGCGCGGAACTGCTGGAGGACCCGGGTGTGGGTGAACTTGCCCATGCCGCTGGGGACCTGGCCGGGGAGTACCTCGCCAGCGACCTGGGCTGCGCCGTTCACCGTGCGGGTGGTCTGCTGCAGCAGGCTGCTGTCGCCCTGCACGCTGCCGATCGTCTGCGCGGTACCGCGGTCCCTGTGGTCAACCACCACCTGCGCGGCGCCGCCGCGGCGCTGGACCACGCCCGCGGCCTCCTGCGGGAGGAGTCCGGCCGCCGGTGCGAGCAGCCTTCCGTCACCGACGAGCAGCCTTCCGCCACCGGCGAGCGGCGGGCGCCGCCCTGGCCCGCGAGGCGGTGAACGCCCGGTGATCCAGTCCCAGACCGGCGGTGCCGACCTTGCCCGCACCGTCCTGTGCGCCGCGTGCCAGGCTGCCGGCCCGCCGCCTGCAGCGCCGTCACTACGCCTCAGGACGGAACGGCCGGGGGCAGCGCGAGCCGCCCCCGGCCGCTTCGTCGGCGTGCGGTCGCCGCCGGCGTCAGGCCGTCCTCGGCTGTGGCTTCCGCGTCCACCTCATCCGCCGCTGGACGGTTGCCGGTTGGCGTAGTAGTAGAGGGCGAGGTCGTCCGGGTGGTGGACGCGTTCCTCGGTGCCGCCGATCTCCTTGAGGATGAGGTGGGTCTTGTCGAGCGGGTGCTGGGTGATGAGCCAGGGGTTGTTGTCGCTCTCCTGCCAGACCTGGGCCCACACCTTGTCTCCGACGCGGACCTTGCCGCCGTCCTTCGTGCGGAAGTTCGATGCCATGGACCGTACATACCCGCATTCCACGCACCCGGACCGCCGGGCGGGGAACAGTTCCTCGGGATCGTCCCGCCGTCCGATCCTTGAACATTCTCAGCGCCAAGGCTCAATTCCCGTATAGCCACGGCCAGGTGGCGTGTAATAACTGCACCGGGCTGCGGTCGCGAAGGGCGGCGACGTCGGCGTGTGGCAGGCCCCGGAAATCGGGGTGCCGGTGCTGATGGTGGAGGTCGACCGCCCCATCATGGCCCCGGGCGACGTCGCCGCGAAGTTCCCCCGGTACCGCGAGCCGTTCCGCGTGAAGGTCCGCGACAACGACCCGGCCCTCGCTGACCGGGAGCCGGCCGACCGGACGGTGCACTGGTGGCGCCGCACCTGGCCCGGCCACACCCGCGCCGGGTGCCCGCCGGTCGCACTGGTCGTCACCGACGCCGGACCCCTCGCCCTGGCCAACCGGCAGAGGCCGTCGCCGAGGAGCGGAGTTCCGTCCGTGGGTAGGTGGTCAGGTCGCGTACGGCGTGCGCGCGTTCGGCTCTGGCAGGTCGAGCAGGTTCCTCCTGGCAACTGTGAACGGCCCGTGCTTCGCGTCCATACCTGCGGCTTCTATCCCGTCGTTGGCTCCCTTGCCATCGGTACCCAGGGGCCTCATCACTGTCATCGGTCGGTTGAAATCCGCAGGTTGCACCGCCCGGATCGGCCCTGCCGGCTCGGGAACGCGCGCCTGGCCGGTCCGGCGTGGTGGTTCTCGTCGACCGCGCTGACCGCCTCCTTCTCCTGCTGCCGTGCCCCGACTCTGCCCTGAAGTACCTTCTGCCGCGCCGTGGCCGTCGGGTTGAGTGGGACGTTGCCGACGATCCCAGGAGGGGCGGAGCCCGATGCGCAAGCAGGAGAACGAGGAAGCCACCAGGGCCAAGGCCGGCCGGGAGGCGGGGCACGCGGCCGCTCAGGCCGGGCACCCACGGTCAAGACTGCTCGGCCTCCAGGCCACCGTGGGCAACGCGGCGGTCGTCCAGATGCTCCGCCGGGCCGGCCACGGCCCGGACGAAGAGGAACACCGGCACGGGGACGGCTGTGGCCACGAGGGCCCCGCCGTCCAGCCTGCCGCGGCCCCGGCCGTTCAGCGCTCCTCCGTCCACGATGTCCTGCGCGGCCCCGGCCGGCCTCTGGACCAGGCCACCCGTACGGACATGGAGTCCCGCCTCGGCGCCGACTTCTCCGACGTACGCATCCACACCGGCGGCGCCGCGAAGGCCTCCGCCGCCGAGGTCGGCGCGCGTGCCTACACCTCCGGCAGCGACATCGTCATCGGCGAGGGCGGGGGCGGCGCGCACACCCTCGCCCACGAGCTCACCCATGTCATCCAGCAGCGCCGGGGGCCGGTCAGCGGTACCGACAACGGCAACGGGCTGAAGGTCTCCGACCCCTCCGACCGCTTCGAGCGCGAGGCCGAGGCCAACGCCCGCGCGGTGATGAGCCGTCCGGCCCCGCAGGCCTCCTCCGACGTGCAGCGTTCGGCCGGCCCCGGGACCGGGACGGCCGGTGCGGCGGAGGCATCCGTGCAGCGCACCCTCGCGGCAGGCCTCCCGAAGGGGACCCCGGTTGTCAAGCACACGGACGAGGGGGACGTAGAGGGGCAGACGATCCTCAGTTTCGGCTTCGGGTCCTATCTGATCTCCGAGGGCACGGACGGCAAGAAGCCCCGGGCGTCCATCAAGGACAAGTCGTGGGGGACGGTCGAGGACCGGGGTGCATCCCGCGCGGAGTACGAAGCGGCTCGCGCCCTGGAGTTGGACCCGGCGGTCCTCGCGGCCAAGCAGAAGCAGAAGGACCTCGACCTCGGCGAGAACTACCTCAGCGCCGACTACCGCCGGATCAACCCGCTCCTCGCGGCCCTCGGGCAGGTCGGCTTCACCCCCGGCGAGATCGCCACCCCCGGCTTTTCCTACAAGTCGAAGGAGAGCGAGGTGCTCGACACGTGGCGCAGCGTCGCCATGGCGCGGGGCTACGCAGACGAGCAGAGCACGGCGGCATGGGACGAGAAGCACCTCGCGGCCACCTTCGACATCTTCGCCCGGATCAACGGCGTGTGGGACGACTTCACGACGCCCCCCGCGAACGCGGACGGCAACGTGGTGCGGGGCGACAGCAAGCACCTGTACGAGTCGTTCGGCGGCATCCTCAAGCAGCAGGAGAGCCACCCGGACGGTGGCTACGTCTCGGTCGACCAGACGATCGAGTGGCCGGCGATCCTGTCGACCACGTACGGCGATCCGTTGACTCACACGTACGTGGCCGGCAAGGAAATCGTCTGGGATTTCGGCCTCCCGGAGGACCACCGGGGAAGGGCGCTCGGCAGGAACAACCAGTCCGAGGAGGAGATGACCTTCCCCATCGGCACCAAGATCCACATCAGTCAGATCCTCGTGCGGAGCGGCGATTTCCGGCAGGAGCGGTCGGCGAAGTACGGCGAGAGCGCGGTCGTGATCGTCTTCGCCGACATTCTGGCGGGACAGGGACCGACTCGAGGGGTCTGACCCCCCTTTCGGATCCTGCCGCCCGGACCCCGCCGCTAGCTTGCGGTTTCCTTCGTGCTTGCGGTTTCCTGCGCGCCGGAACCGAGGACCGAGGCTGCAGCTGTCCTTGCCCGCCTGGAGCGCCCCGGTTGCAGTCGTATCTTGCCGCCGTGGCGGTGCCGCATGAGGCTGAGCGAGCTCTCCGCGACGGTGACGGCCGACGGGGGTCTTCTGGCGGCCCTGTACTACCTGGGCCGTCGGGTGCTCCCGGGCCGGGTCCGTTCTGCCGCGGGCCGGTTCCACCATCGGCCCGTTCCGGAGCGGATACGGCCGAGGGGCCTGGTGCGTGGTGTGCGCACCGGGCCCCTCGGCTCCGTCCCCGTCCGGCCCGGACTCGGCTCGTGGCGTCCGTCGCGGGTCGTGGGGTGGGTGGATCGGTCGGCGGATCGGCGGGCGTGGCCGATCGGCGGCTGCGGCCGATCAGTAGTTGTGGTGGATCTGCCAGTAGGCCCAGGCCTGGTTCGGGCTGCCGTAGCGGCTGTTCATGTAGTCGTAGGCCCACTTGATCTGGGTGGCCGCGTTGGTCTTCCAGTCGGCACCGGCGGAGGCCATCTTGCTGGCCGGCAGCGCCTGGCCCAGGCCGTACGCGCCCGAGGACGGGTTGGTCGCGGTGACGTTCCAGCCGCTCTCGTGGGAGATGATCTGGTCGAAGGAGGCGAGCTGGTCGGCGGGGACGATGCTCGCGGCCAGCGACTGCGGCGTGGCGGCCGAGGCGGCGGTCGGGACGACGGCGGCGCCGATCGCGACGATGCCGGTGGCGGCGGTGAGCAGGGCGGCGGACTTGCGCATGCGGGTGGAGATCACGGGCATGTGGGAGTTCGACCTCAATCGTGGGGGCGTCTCGTCCCGCGGCCGGCGGGCCCGTCAGGGCCCGTGGGCGGGAGTCGGCGCCGGGGCGGTCACGCATGGTGACTGCCGGACGGGAGTCGCGGCAGTGGATCGGACCACCGCCGCAGCTGGCGACTGAGCCATTGTTAGCGGGGTCCGCGGCCGGCTCCAAGGGGTGTCCGCTACGACGCGGCGTCGTAGTAGGGCCGGGTGGAACACGCCCGTCGGACGCGGGCCGCTACCCGCCGTCCGAGCGGTCAAACATGACTAAAACCGGACTTTCGGTGCGATTTGCACCGGCTTGATCTGCGGAAACGACGGAGGTTCGGGCGCGGCCGCGGGAGCGCGGCAGCTGCTGCGCCCGGCGGGGCGTACGCGGCGGACGGGCCGGGCGGGCGGCCCACTAGGAAGGGTAGGAGACCCGCCGGGCGCGTGAGAACCGTCACGGGCCACCGGCTCCGGCACCCGCCCCGAAGGGGATCCGGCTCACACCGCGGTGACTGTCGGCAACCATCCCGTGGCGCTGTCGCCGTCGGTCCGGCACCCCTCACCGAGGCGCCGGACGACCCGACGGCCGCGCAACCGAGGCCGGGGCCGCCGGACCCCCCGCCCCGGCCGTGCGGCACACCCGAGCGGCCGCCGCCGTGCCGCGGAGGCCCGCCCTACCCCGCCCTACCCCTTCCCCCTCTCCTCTCTCAGGCGTTCTTGAGGGTGCCGCCGTCGATGACGTGGTCGGCGCCGTGGATGTTGGCGGCGCGGTCGGACAGCAGGAAGGCGACCAGGTCCGCCACCTCCTCGGGTTCGGTGAGGCGTCCCGAGGCGATGCCGAGCCTCCCGGGCAGGCCGGCGAGCAGGTCGCCGTGGTCGACCCCGGAGGCGGCGGCCACCTTGCCGCCGAGGCGGTTCGGGTCGGTCCACTGCGGGCTGGTCGTGGGGCCCGGGGAGACGGTGTTCACGCGGACGCCGCGCGGTGCCAGTTCCTCGCTGAGCCGCTTGCCGAACTGGGTCAGCGCGGCCTTGGCCTCCGCGTAGCCGACCGGTGCGCCGGCGGGCATGCGGGCGTTGATCGAGGAGATGTTCACGATCGCGCCCCGGCGTTCCAGGATGCTCGGCAGTGCCGCTTTGGTGGTCCACACCGCGCTGAACAGGTTGAGGTCGAAGATCCTCTGCCACTGCTCGTCGTCGGCGTCCAGGAATCCGTCGAGGGACAGGTGCTCCGGGTCGCCCGCGCCGACGTTGTTGACGAGGAAGTCGATTCCGCCGACCGCGTCGAGCGCCCGGCCGACGACCGACCGCGCCCCGTCGCGGGTGCTCAGGTCGACGGGCACGGCCGCGGCGGCGGCCTCCTCCAGCTCCGGGGTGACGGTGCGGGCGGCACCCACCACCCGGACGCCCTCCGCGGCCAGGGCCCGAGCGATCGCGAGGCCGATTCCGCGGCTCGCGCCGGTGACCAGAGCGGTCTTTCCACCGATACCGAGGTCCATGTTCTCCCCCTGCTGCTTGGATGACAGATTCTTGAACTGAAGGTCTAAAATCAGGGCGCAAAACAGGGCACAAAAAGGCGCTGCCGCCCTGGGGGCCGCGCCTCAGAGGCCCGCCAGGGCCGTGTCGATGATCCGGTACAGGGCCGCCCGCTCGAACGTCCTGGTCATGACCCGCAGCCCCGCGAGGGTGGTCTGCAGCAGCAGGGCCTGCGCCCCGGCGTCGACGCTCCGGTCGACGTCGCCGTCCCGCTGCCCCCGCTCGATCCGGGCGGCGAGCAGCCCGATCATGCGCTCCTCGATGCGGTGCACCGCGCGGGCGGCCTCCTCGTCCCGCCCGCCGAGCTCCTCCACCGTGTTCTGGGCCAGGCACCCGCGACGCACCGGCCCGTCCAGGTCCACGTCCACGAGCAGCACGAAGTACGCGCGGATGCGCTCCCTGGCGGTACCCGGCCGGGAGAGTACCTCCTCCGCCATCCCCGACCCGACCCGGCCGTAGAGGTCCAACGCCCTGGCGAACAGCTCACGCTTGGAACCGAAGGAGTGGTACAGGCTGCCCTTGGCCACTCCGGTCGCCTCGGCGAGGTCGGCAGGGGAGGTGGCCGAGTACCCCTTGGTCCAGAACGTCTCCATCGCCCGCGCGACGACCACGTCCGCGTCAAAACTCTTCGGCCTGCCCATATCGCCACCGTAACGAGTATTTGACCCCAAGGTCAACAATCGCGCGGGGCACCGCGCGACGAGGCCCGCGCGCGCCGGCCCTGTCACCGCCGTTCCTGCCGACCTCCCGCTACACCCACGGGGCCGACCGCGAGGCCCTCCACGGCAGGCCGATCGTTTCCAGGACGTCATGGCCGGGTGCACCCGTTCGGGCCGGGCCCCGCTCGCCGGGACGGTCGCGTTCGTCGAGGGTGGGCACTGCACCAGGGCACATGTCGGACGCCAGTCATCGAGAGAAGGCGATTGCCATGAAGTTCGCAGTCATCGGCGGAACCGGGCTGATCGGGTCACGGGTCGTGGAGAACCTGAACGCCGCCGGACACCAGGCCGTACCGCACTCCCTGTCCACGGGGGTGGACGTCATCACGGGTCAGGGACTGGAGGCGGCCGTGGCGGGCGCCGACGTCGTCGTCAACCTGACGAACTCCCCGACCTTCGACGACGCCTCGCCCGCCTTCTTCCGGACCTCGATGGACAACCTGCTCGCCGCGAGCCGCAAGGGCGGGGTCGGGCACGTCGTCATCCTCTCGATCGTCGGCGTGGACAAGGTGCCCGGCCTGGACTACTACCGGGCGAAGGTGCTCCAGGAGGAGGTCCTCAAGGCCGGACCGATCCCGTATTCCATCGTCCGCGCCACACAGTTCATGGAGTTCATGGACGCGACCCTGTCCATGACCGCCGACGGCGACACCATCCGCCTGCCGCGCACGCCCGTCCAGCCGATCGCCGCCGCGGACGTCGCGGGCGTGGTCGCCGAAGTCGCCGCGGGCAGCCCCGTGAACGGCGTCGTCAACATCGCCGGTCCCGACGTCTACCCCCTCGACGAACTCGGCCGACTCACCCTGACCGCCAAGGGCGACGGGCGCCGCGTCGTCACCGATGACACCGCCGGCCTGTTCGCCGCCGCCGACGGCGACGTCCTCACCGCCCCGGCCGACGCCCGCATCGCCCCGACCCACTACACCGACTGGCTCTCCTGAACCAGCCCCTCCGGCGCAGCCGCCACGCCCGAAACAGACAGGCCGGATCGTGCGGCGGGTCGGTGATCGGCTGAGTGGGCTTGTTTTCGGGTTGGGGGTTGTGTGTGGGGGCGTGTTCGGGGCGGGGGCTGGTTCTGCGGGGGTGTTGTCGACGGGGGTGTTGTCGGCGGGGTGGCAGGGTGGTGTGACCTGCGGGTTTTGGTGGTTGGTCGAGAACCTGCAGGTCGCGTGAGAAGTGGTGGGGATTTCCGCGGTCCGGATGAGCGCGGGAAGGCGGAGAGATGCGCTGTGGGCCGGTTCCCAGCGGCTCTCTGCGGGTCGGAACCGAGGACTGGTACCCGTGCGTCCCGTCTTCCCGGGGCGTCGTCGTCCGCTGCCGGGAGGGGTTTCGGATCGTGATGTGGGCCGTGGCCGGGGTGTCGTTCGCGCTGCTACCGCTCGTCCACTGGCTGTTGCGCGCCCGGCCGACGCCGCTGCGGGTACCCGTTGCCGCCGCGCTGCTGCTCTGGCTGGTGCTGATGCTCGCGGTGGCTCTCGACATGCTGCAGCTGCAGAGCGAGGCCGAGTTGTACCTGCTGTACACACCGCTCGCCGAACTGGCCGTCCTGGCCGGCCTGTGGCTGGAGCGACGGATCGCAGGCCCGCGTACGGAGCGCCCGGGCGGTTGGTCCCGGGCCGTGGGCGTCGCCTTCCACGGCCAGCTGGCCCTCGTCCTCCCCGCGACCCCGTTGCTGGCGCTCGTGTTCTTCCACGAGGCGGACCTCCCGTCCGCGAAGGCCGTGCCGCAGCCACCGCCCGGCTACACCACGATCGGCACCGGCCAGGACTGCGGCAGCGGCCATAGCGCCACCTGCTGGCGCACGCTCTACCTGACGGCCCCGCCCGACGTGCCGACGGCGCAGGCTGTTGACCGGCTCCGGCCCCGGCAGAGGTGCGAGGCGAACGGCTGGCTGATCGACCGCCGTGAACTCTGCACCGAGGTGAGCACCGACGGCGCCACAATCGTCTACCGCGTCCACCTCGGCAGCTTCCTCTAGCCGCGACCGCTTACCGCCTCCTGAACCGACGTCGAAGTGTTGCCCGTTCTCGTGAACAGAGCTACGCGCCCGGCCTCGGCCGTGCCTGCGGCCTTCCCCTCCCCCGAAAGGTGGCCATGCCCCACACCTCCGCCACGTCCGCCCGCCCGGCGTGCGCCGCCCTGCGGCGCCTGCCCCGCCTGCGCCGCCTGACCCGGACGGCGATGGTGACCGCCGTCGCCACCCTCGCCCTGGCCGTGGCCCCGTTGGCCGTATCGCACGCCGCCCTGGCCGAGGGGACGGACAACCGCGACGCCTTCCGGAACCTCGGTTCGGCCGACCAGCAGGACTGGATGGGCAAGGTGGGGGCGACCACGCCGCTGACGGCGATGTCCATTCCCGGCACCCACGAGACGCTGGCCGTGCACGGGGGTTCCAGCGCCCAGACGCAGCAGGACTTCGGCGACAGCGCGGCGACGCTGTCCGCACAGTTGGACCGTGGGATCCGCGCGGTCGATATCCGGGTCCGCATCATCAACGACAAGTTCGTGATCCACCACGGCCCCTTCTACCAGAACGCCAACTTCGACGACGTCCTGACCAAGGCGAAGGCCTTCCTCTCGGCCCACAAGGGCGAGACCCTCCTGATGCGCCTGCGGGCCGAGTGCGACGGCTCCACCTTCAGCTGCACGGACGACCACCCGACGGCGAGCCACACGGCGCTCTTCGACGCCTACGCGAAGCAGTACGCGGGGCTGTTCTACAACAACGGCAAGCGCAGCGACCCGCCGACGCTGGGCCAGGCCCGCGGCAAGATCGTGCTGTCCGTCTTCAACGCCGACAACGGAGGCTCCTACGGCCTCAACGGCTTCTCGGACCACACCGAGGACACCTGGAACGCCACCGACGCCCCGGCCAAGTGGAGCCTGGTCAGCAAGAACCTCGCCGCGGCCGGCTCGGCCCCCGCCAACCAGACCTTCGTGACCTACACCTCCGCGTCCCGGGCACCGTTCAACCTCGTCCCCTCCGAGTACGCGGGGGGCTACAGCGTCCTGCGCGGCAAGGACCTGGTCTGGGTCGACGGTGTCAACGTGCGGCTGATGAACTACCTCAACAACGACACCGCCAACCGCCGGCTGGGCATCGTCATGATGGACTACCCCGGCTGGGCGCTGGTGCACAACATCATCGCCCGCAACGCCTACTACGACGCCCGGGGCACCAGCCCGGCGATCTGGCTGGTCAAGCCTGACAAGACCTACGTGGACAGCAAGTACGGCCGGTGCATGACCCGCGGGCCCCAGTTCGACAGCTCCGGGCAGGGCGGGGTGGTGCAGCAGCGGGCCTGCCAGAGCAACCCGCCCAGCAGCCAGCAGTGGCAGGCCGCCTATCCGTCCACCTTCGACAGCCTGGGCTACTACTGGATCAAGGCCGCCAACGGCCAGTGCCTGACCGTCCCGTGGAACAACGGGACTCCGCCGTCGGCCGGGATGGAACTGTTCTGGTGGCCCTGTGAGACCCGCTGGATCTCCGACAACCAGATGTGGAACATCATGCCCACCAATCTCGCCAACCAGTCGGCCCTCCGGTTCATCAACAAGTGGACGAACCTGTGCCTGATGGTGGATCCGGCGACCGCCTCTCAGTCGGGCGGCAAGGTCGTCCTGGGCAACTGCCCGGCCTGACCGCACCACCCAGCCACCCAGCCACCTGGCCCGACGCTGCACCGCGTCGGGCCGGGCCCGGCCGTTCGAGCCGTACACGGACACGGTTACCCACCTTTCGAGCGAGGGCCGGCAATGAACCGGAAGTCGAGCCCGGCGTTGGACGACACGGCTGCACGTCGTCGGCGAACCGCCCGTGGGGCCGGCCGGGGTGGGCGTCTCGCGCAAGAAGTCCGACCACCTCGACGCGATGGTGCCGGCGAACATCCTGCGCACCGACGCCGACGCCCACCGGCAGCTGCCGGCCGACAGCGAACTCGCCCAGACCGTCGCCGTCCTTGCCCCGCGCGGCGGGCGGGTGCCGCCGGACCTGGTCGAGCGAACACCTCACCCCGGCCGGAGTCGTCGTCCGGACGACCTGGCACGAACCCGCCTGCCCGACCTGGTCCCGCCGGTGACCACCAGCGCGGCCACCGAGCCGGCAGGGCCGTCTTCCCCCCCCGGGGTCGTTGCGCCCCGGGCGCGGGAGCCCCGCCGCCTCCGATCCCCGAATTCCCCCCGGCGGCGGCCCGTCACTTCCCCGCCCGAAGCGGCCCGCCGCCAGGCTGTTCTGCTGCGCCCGGCTGCGCCCTGCTGCGCCCGGTCCGTCGTCTCGGCCGGCCCGGCCGTGCCCGGTGGGCTGTGGGGTGCACGGGTCGGCCGGGACGGGGCTGTTACCTGGTGTGCCAGCTGAATTCGAGGATGGTG
Organism: Kitasatospora sp. NPDC056181; assembly: GCF_042266225.1. NCBI lineage: Bacteria > Bacillati > Actinomycetota > Actinomycetes > Kitasatosporales > Streptomycetaceae > Kitasatospora > Kitasatospora sp. NPDC056181. The sequence goes on along the minus strand of NZ_JBHJUK010000048.1, from coordinate 21,269 downwards.
TCGTTGTAGTCGGTGTCGTCGCCGTTCTCGGCGACGACGACCAGCAGGTGGTAGTTGCCGATGTCGTACGGGCCGCCGAAGTTCAGCTTGCTCGGCTTGAATACGCCGTCGGCGTCGGCGTATTCGAAGACGGCGGTGAGCAGGGAGTTCTGGCCCGGGGTGATCGCCTTGTCCCCGATGATGGTGTTCTGCTCGCCGGTGCCGGTGAACTCCAGGTCCACCTCGCCGGTCCTGTCCTTCAGCGCCACCTTCTGCGTGAGCCGTGAATTGGTCTTCACCTTGACCTGGACTGTCACACCGGCGGGCAGGTGGGTCTCTGCCTTGTTGCCGGTGACGAACACGTACGCCTGGTCGTCCATGACGGGTTCCTTCGTCTCGGTCGGGCCCCGAGTGCGGGCATCGTGCCTCGGAGTCCCGGAGGGGGGATGGCTGAGCTGACCGGCGCAGGCCACTACGTGACGCCACGCCGGGACGATCATGTCGAGCACGAAGCGCCCCCAGGCTGAAGACGGCGCCGAGAGCCACGAACGAGTGACCCGGCCCAGGGAGCCGGCTGTCCGGACGTCCTGGTCACCCGCACCGTCTTGTTGCTCTGCCCCGTCGCCCTGCCCGGTCCCGGCGGCTGGCCGCTGTGCCTGGAGGGCTGGCTGCGCGGGGATCGGGCGGCTTCGCGGTGCGGTGGCGTGCCGGCTCTGCGGGGAGGACGGCTGCACCGGCCCCGCCGTCAGGGCGACGGCCGTGCTGTCGCGGGGGCGCTGTCGCGTTGCCCTGTCGCGGGGGCGTGGTCGCGGGGGCGTGGTCGCGTGGTGTGACGTGGGCACAAGGCCCGTTCCCCCGTGCCGCGGTCCCGACCGCCGGCCGACCGGTTGGTTGCCGTCGGGGCTGTGGACCGTACCGCGCTCCCGGCCCGGCGGTGGTCGTCTCCTAGTGTGACGGGAATGGTGCTACGTGCTGAACTCCGATACAGGCGGGACCGGATCGACAGGCCCGACTATCTCAACTCCCTTGAGGAGGTCGACACTCTGATCGACGAACTCCTCGCGGGCCCGGCGAACGAGAACCTGGCCCAGATCATCCATCTGGACCGGGAAACGATCAGGCTGAACATCCCCGGCGGTCGTGGGACAGAAATTCCGGATCATGAGTTCCAGGTCGGAGTGGACAAGGAACTCCAGGTAGGAGTTCTGCTCTTCATAGACCGTAGCGGGAACTTCGTGACGGCGGGCCCTGCGAATTCGAGGAACGCCCCCGAGTACTACCTCGCCGGACACTGGAGCCAATTCCCGGACCAGGTGGAGATCTCCATCGACCTCGTCCGGGAGGCCGTGAAGGAATTTCTGGCGTCGGGAGGGAAGCGCCCGGCCTGTGTTTCCTGGAAGAACCAGTACCCTGACGATTAGTACTCCAGCTGTAGATCTTGATCTTCATGGGTGTTGGGCTGCTTGTCGTTGGTAGTGGCCGGTGCGGGCGCGTGCTTGGTGCCGACGCCGCCATTCCGACCAACGGAGCCAGTGGGCGAAGTCGCGGACAGGCTGGGCGAAGAAGGCTGCGAACAGGCGTCGAATCTCGTTGCAGGTCAGCGGGCTGAGTTCGGCGGTCGCGATAATCGTGGCCCGTTCGATGACGGCGGTGACGGCGAGGAAGGCGTGCGCGAGCATGGCCAGGGTGGTCCAGCGGTGCCAGGAGATCCAGCGGCGGACCTGGTGCTCGTCGAGTCCGGCCAAGCCCTTGGTGGCCTGGAAGGTCTCCTCGACGGTCCAGCGACGCCCGGCCACCTTGACCAGCATGGTGAGCGGGATCGGCCGGGGCGAGTAGCAGCGGTAGAAGGCGAGTTCACCGGTGCGCCGGTTGCGTCGGACGAGCAACCACCGGTGGCCGGGGCGCCCGGGCGGGCTGTCGATCTCGACCTGGGCCCAGTCGTAGAAGCGGTGGCCCTTGGCCCCGGCTCCCGCAGACAGCCGCTGCCAGGCACGTCTCGGCAGGCCGTGGGCCAGCACGCCGGCGCGGAAGGCACCCGCACGGGTGGCGATCGGCCGCTTGCGTGAGACGGCGAGGACGTAGCCGATCTGACGGCTTTCCAGCTCGGCGCTCAGGTGCGGGTCGCCGCCGTAGACCTCGTCACCGGTGACCCATGCGGCCGAGACGCCGCTGTCCAGGGCCTGGGCAATCATCTCGGTAGCCAGGGCGGGCTTGGTGGCGAACTTCAGGCCGTCGGGTATGCCGGCCGCTCGGCACCGGTCGGGGTCCTGGGCCCAGGAGCGGGGAACGTAGAGGCGGCGGTCGATGGCGGCATGCCCGGCCGGTGCTGAGTAGACCAGGTAGACAGCCACTTGGGAGTTCTCGATCCGTCCCGCGGTGCCCGTGTATTGGCGCTGTACCCCGACGCTCGCGGTGCCCTTCTTCAGGTCCCCGGTCTCGTCGACGACCAGCACAGCGTCCTCGTGGCGGAGGTGGTCGACCACGAAGTCCCGTATGTCGTCACGGACCTGGTCGGCATCCCAGGATGCTCGGCTGAGCAGATGCTGCATGCCGGCCGGACTCGCGTCACCAGCGTGCTCGGCGATCGTCCAGCAGTTCTTCCTCGGCAGGTCCGCAAGAAGCCCCAGTACGAACGCCCGCGCCCGGCGACGAGGCTCCACTCGCGTGAACCGGCCCGCGACCTTGGCCATCAGGTCCTCGAATACCGACTGCCAGCGGGCGGGGTCTACGCTGTGGCCCACGGCCACCGGCTGATCTTCGTTTGTCGACACAACTCACGATGATCAACGGTGGCCGTCTGCGTCTCTAGGCGACCCAGCAGTACAGGCGTCCACCCCGGCGGCCGATGCTTCGTGCCAGCCCGGCCAGATCGCCGAGGATCCTGCCCGCGACCTCCTGGTCGAAGACCTCGCCCTCCGCAGCCCGCTCCTGGGCCCACAGCTCGCTGACCTCGACAAGCCTCGGCGCGTCGGCAGCAGCGAGCGCGTCCTGCAGGATTTTGGAAGCGGCCAGGACCATGGGGCCCTCTCCGTCGCCCGGGTCGGCGACGACCGCCGGTTCATCGGCTTCAACGAGCTCTTCAAAGCTTCGACCGGTGAGGATGCTCTCCCACTCGATCATCGCCTCTTCAACATCGAAGTTGCCGAACACCAGCGACTCGAAGGCCTCGTCGGGCCCGTGATCCACGACCGCCGCCGCAGCCTCGTCGTCCGGCGCCACGAAGAACTTGATGATGATGCTCACCGGGGCATGCTGCCCGCTCAGCCGCCCTTCGTCCACCCCCGCAAGCCACCCGCCACCCGCCCTCACCGCGGCCCTGCACGCGACCGCGCACACGACCACCACCGGCCTGCCCCCGCACACCCTGCCCGCTCCTCAGCCGAGCGCGCCGCTGACGCCCGTCCCACGCGCCTCCAGCCTCGGCTGGCTGACCGTCCCGGCTCTGACCCGCCTCGCCCTGTCGGACATCCCCGAACCCCTCTGCACCGCCTGCACTCCTGCACCGCCCAGCACCAGGGGACGCCCCCTGCTCGACGGCCTCGTCAACGAAGCCGTCGAGCGCATCCGCCGTCTCGCCCACCCCCAACATGCCGCAGCACTCGCCACCGAGCCCGACCGCGGTGATTCGGCGTCGACGTGCAACCTTTGCGGCGGTGCGGGGGTGAGTAGGGCGGAGCGACGGTTCGGTGGGGCCGTCGCGCGGACCGCGGAGAGGAACGGGATGACCACGAGTGCAATACCCGTACCGGTGGAGGGCCGGTCCCGGCCGACTGCCGGAGCGGACTCGGGGCCGGGGGCCGAACCGGCGGCCGGCGGCGGACCCGGCGTGCGGGAGCTCGGCTTCGAGGGGTTCGCCGCCACGCGCTGGCGGCGGCTGGTGCGCACCGCCTACCTGCTGACGGGCGACCACCACGAGGCCGAGGACGTGGTGCAGGCGACCCTGGCGAAGGTGTTCCGGGGCTGGTCCCGGATCAGCCGGCTGGAAGAGCCGGACGCCTACGTCCACCGCGCCCTGGTGAACAACAACCTGAGCCGTCACCGGCGGCGCCGGGTCAGGCAGCTGCTCGTGCCCGTCCTTCCCGAGCGGGCGAACACCGAGGGCATCGGCCACCGCGACGTCGAGGAGCGCTCGGTGCTGCTCCAGGCGCTGGCGGAACTGCCGCCGCGCCAGCGGGCCGTCGTCGTCCTGCGCTACTGGGAGGACATGAGTGAGCACCAGGTCGCCGGGGTGCTCGGCTGCTCGGCGGGCAACGTGAAGAGCCAGGCCAGTCGGGGCCTGGCGAAACTGCGCGGCCACCCGGCGTTGGCCCCGTACGCGGTGGGGACCGGTTCGACGATCGAGGGCACGGACGGAGGCGACAGGTGATGGGCATCGAGGACATGGTGCGGGGTGCGCTGCGGGAGGAGGTGGACCGGCTCGCAGTGGGGGACTGGTCCGCCGGGGCCGTGCAGGTCCATGTGCGACGGCAGCGGCGGGGCCGCCGCCTGGCGCTGGGGGTGTCCGCCGTGGCGGCCGCGCTCGCGGTGGTGGCCGGTACGGGGGCGGTCCTGTCCGTGCAGGACGGGGCCCGCACCGTGGCGCCGGCCTCGCAGCCCCTGCCGGCACCGGTGGGTCCGGCGCCCGAGGCTGTGGTCGTGGAGCCAGGCCGGCAGCTGTCGCTGGGCCGCGAGGACTGGTGGATGCAGCTGAGGGACCAGGAGATCTGCATCCACGACCCCGTCGCGTACAAGGACAGTCAAGGGTGCGGCGGGTACTCCTGGGCGTCGGGCGAGACCCAGATCACCATGCAGTACCTCGGGTCGTCCCCGCAGTACCGGGAGGGTCTGTACAACCTCGTTTACCAGGGGCCCGGGCGGGTGGCCGCGATGGCCATCGAGCTGGACGGCCAGGCGCACTGGGCCACCGTCGCCTCGCTTTCCGGCGACCCGGGTTTCGCCAGCGGCGTCTTCTGGGGGCCCGCGCTCAAGGGGTCCAGCGGCGGGGGCGGCTACCCGCCGGGGGGCATCCGGCTCGCCGCGTACGACGCACAGGGGAGGGTGCTGGCGAGCAGGACGCTGTCGTCCTGAACCGCCGTCGGCCGCGACGGGTCCTGGTCAGCACCACGCCGTCGCACCCGTACCGGGGCGGCGTCGACGACCGGCCTCGTCGTTGCCCCGGGCGGGCGCGGCGGGCCCAAATGGAGCGGTGCCGCGCCCCCCACACGGCGGCCTGCGCCGGTGCCGCCGGCGAACCGCCGTGCTCCGCCGCCCAGTCCAGGCCGGCCTGCGCCGGGCTCGGCTCAGGAGAGCCACGGGTGTGGCGGATGAGGTTCCCCGGCTGTCGTCGCCGGGAACATTCACGCGATTTGCCGAGCTGGCCCGAGGCTTCCGGCCGCACTCGGCTGCGGCGCCCGGCGACGGCGCGACCCGGCGCCGGCCCAGAACAGCGACGGCCGTCTGGAGGTCTTCGTCCATGGCACGGGCAACGTGGTCCAGCACATCTTCCAGACCGACCCCGACCACAAGTGGTCGCCGTGGGGGACGATAGGGATCGCCACGGTGGGTGACCCGGCGCCGGCCCCGAATGCCGACGGCCACCTGGAGGACTTCAGCCGCGACGGCTCCGGCAACGTCCAGCACGCGTACCAGCGCCCGCTGATCAACGGGTGGAAGATCGGCCCTTCACTCAACGGCAACAACGTCGCGAGCGACCTGGGGGTGGTCCAGAACGATGACGGCCGGCTGGAGATCTTCGCCCGGTACTCCGACAACACGCTCTGGCACCTGTGGCAGACCGCCCCCAACAACGGGTGGACCCGTAACCGGGAGTCCCTCGGCGGCAGCCTGGCCGGTGATCCGGCCGTAGCCCGGGGCACCGCCGGCCGGCTGGAGGTCTTCTCCCGCGGCAGCGACAACACGGTGCAGCGGGCCGTGCAGCGGCAGATCGGGAAGGGCTGGGAGAAGTGGGCGCCGCTCGGCGGTGCGATCGGCGCCACGCCGGCCGGTGACCCGGCCGTCTCCCAGGACGCGGACAACCGGCTGCACGTCTTCGTCCCCTGTACCGACGGGACCGTCCGGCACATCTGGCAGCTCTCCGGCGGAGGATGGTCGGACTGGGCCTCGCTCGGGGCGCCCTGAGCGGACCGGCCCCGGGCGCCGGGCGTGTGCGTCCCGGTCCTGCTCGGTGCCCGTCCCGCCGCTCGTCCCGGCGCCGGCGCGCCGCCTGCGGGCTGCCGTCCCGGCCGCCCGCACGGCGAACGCCGCGCTCGCCCGTGCTGGACGTGGCGGGCTGCAGGGCGGCGTGTCCGCCGGCGTCGGCCAGTGCCCGCGCCGGAGCAGTGGGCCGTTCAGGCAGGTCGGCTGGGCGCCGCCGGAGGGGGTGCCAGTTTGGGTGTTGCTCCGGCCTCACCGAGACATGTAGCCGGGGCGATTCACGCCGGTCTTGAGTACCTCGAGCTCGTGGCAGATTTCCATCCCGATGTAACGCTCCTGTCGTGCATCGCCAAGAGGAGATGAAGGGGACGGAGAGACAAGGGAGTCGATGTGGGGGAACCGGCGGACAGCGGCCTGGTGGCGCGGATCGGTGATGATCCGGAAGCGTTCGAGGCCTTTTACCGCGATCACGTGCAAGCGGTGCTGCGATACGCGACCCGGCGGACCCGGGACCCGCACGCCGCGGCCGACCTGGTCGCCGAGGTGTTCCTGGCAGCGATCTCCGCCGCCGACGGGTACCGGCCGGAGCTGGGCAGCCCGATCGCCTGGCTGCACGGTATCGCCCGCAACGTGGCCGCGTCCCAGGAACGGCGCGCGGCGCGGATCTGGGCGGCCGAAGGCCGAATAGCCGGTCACCGGCTGCTCGACGGCGACGACATCGCGCGGCTGGAGGAGCGCATCGACGCCGAGCGCGCCTCGCGGCGATTGCTGGAACGCGTCGCCATGCTGCCGACCGGGCCGCGGGAAGTGCTGGAACTGGTGGCGGTGGACGGCCTGAGCGTTACCGAGGCCGCCAAGGCACTTCGTATCAGTACCGTCGCCGCCCGGGTCCGGCTGCACCGGGCTCGCAAGGCCCTGCAGCAGCCTGATCCCAATCCCGAATCTGCTCTGTCCTTCTCGTCCCTGTTGGAGGCCTGAATGAACGCCGAACGCTTTGAGGAGCGGTTGATGCACGAGCTCAAGAACCACGTCCAGCAGCGGGCCCAGAGCCCGCACCCCGAGTCTCCCGTTGCCACCCGGCCACGCAAGAGGCTGGGCGTGCGCCTGGCCCTTCCCGCAGGGCTGGCGGCCGCTGTAGCCGGGGTCACGATGGTAGTGCTGCCGGCCCAGACCGCCGCCGCCTACACCTTGGAACACGCCGACGGCGACCTGGTGAAACTCACCATCGTCAACCCCGCCGGCAAGGTCAACCTCGATCAGCTCCACAAGGACCTGGATCGTCTCGGCGTCCCCAACGTCATCCTGCTTGGCGACCCCCACTGCTCCACCCCGCCTGGTCCGAGCACCGCTCCCGGCCAGGCACCGTTCAGCACGGCGACGCCGTCCAGTCCGACTGAGTTGCGCGCGTCGAAGCTGGCATCGCAGGGCTGGGACATCGGCGAGGAGAACGGCAAGACCGTCTTGTATGTGCGCCCGGACAAGATCCCCGCACACAGCCAGCTCATGGTCGGCTTCCCCCTGGCCAAGACCGACCCCACACACCGCTACGGCGTCATCGAATCCGCCCTGATCACCGGTCACACCCCCACCTGCCTGCCAGCTGCGTGGCCGTGGCCGCACGATCCGTCCCGCGGATAGCAGCGGCGTCAAGGGTGTTCCCGGGCCGCCGAACCGGGAACACCTCCTCTTTGCTCGCGTGGTCGCGGTTCACCACAGTTCGGCTTCCTTGTGCGCGTCCCACAGACCGAGGCCGGTGTAGGGCGGTGCGGGGGAGTGGCGGTCCAGGCCGGCGCCGTCGTTCCAGCCGTCGTCGTCGGGGTCTTCCACGTCCTGCTCCTGGCCGGCCCGGTTCTCTTGGCGGTCATCGCTCCAGGGGTTCTCGCCGCCGGTGCCGACGCCGCCGTCCTCGACCGGCAGCTCGGGGGAGGGGAGGAGGTCGAGCGGGCCGCAGGCCTCGCCGCGGGTGCGGGCGTCGGGAGCGGCCGTGCCGTTCGTGGGAAAAATGCCGAGCGTGCCGCTCGGGCGAATGATCATAATGACCGTGTCCGTCCCGGCCTGTTCCGGAGGCCGTTGTCCGACGGGAAGCGGGAGATCAGGAGACACCCCTTTGACGCGGTTCGTCGTCCGTTTGGCGCCGGTGATGCTGGCGATGACCGGTCTCATGGCGGGCTGTTCGTCCGCACCGGTCCCGGGGGCTGCGTCTCCGGCCGGTCCTGACCGTGGTGCCGTTGCGTCTGCGTCGTCTCCACCGGCTCCGGCGTTCCCGCCGGCCTCGTCGGCCGCGCCGTGGCGGCCGCTCGCCCCCCTGTCCCGGGAGCAGCTGGACGCCGCGCTCCTGCAGGTTGCCGACCTGCCGTCGGGCAGCACGACCGAGCCCGCCAAGGTCGCGCCCGGCACACCGGCCGACCTGGCCCACCAGATCCAGCAGTACCCGGCGTGCGGGCCGGTGCTCACCGCGGTTTCCGAGCAACTGCCGGACTCCGCCCGTCGCTGGTACGTCACCGGCAACAACGTGCTCGGCAACCGGACCCTGGCGGACCTCGGGAGCGTTCCCGACGGGCGGTCCCGGGAACGTTTCGACGCGCTTGAGCGCGCCGTGTACGGCGGTGGCTGCACCGGCTTCCGGACGGACAGCGGGCCGCAGCTGCGGGTCGAGGCGGTTCCCGCCGAGGGGCTGGAGGTTCCGGCCGTGGGCTTCCGTATCGTCGCACCGACCGGCGCGGTGGCGTCCCAGGGCGGGTTCACGCGTGTCTATCTCTACGCGGCCGTCGGCGACAACCGTGTCCTTCTCCTCACCGGCGACGACACCGCTCGCACACCTGCCCTGCGCAGTGACCTGGTGACCGCCCAGGTCCACCGCCTCGCGACCGCGTCCGGCTGATCCGGAGCGACGCGGCCCGACCACGACGGTGCCTGGGCAGTCGCCCGATCACCCTGCCCTTCCCGCTGGATGCGCTGATCGACGACCTCGTGCTCACCTGCAAGGCCCCCGGAAGCACCGTCCTCACCGAGGAGTCCGCCTGGCTGTTCCCGGGCCGATGGCACGGACGCCCGCTGACCGAAGGCGCACTGTCCCGGCGCTTGCGCGCACTGGGGCTCGACCCGCGGCAAAGCCGGACCACCGCCCTGTTCGCGCTCGCTGCCGAGCTCCCAGCAGCGATCTTGGCCAAGACCCTGGGCATCCACATCAAGGGCGCGGTCCAGTGGCAGAAGATCGCCGCCGGTGACTGGGCCGCCTACGCCGCCGACGTCAGCGACCGCACTCGAAAGGCTCCAGCCCCGTGACCTTCCAGGATCACCTTCGAACCCTTGCCACCCGAGCGCTCAGCTCGATCCCGGCTGCCCAAGCGGAGGACGTCTACGTCATCTCCTTCTTCATCGACAACGAGAGGGACGACCCGCGACAGCCCACTCTGACCATCGGATACAACACCGAAGCCCAGTTCCAAAGCACCATCGCGGACGCCTCCGACGAGGCGGAAGCCCGCTGGAACTATGCCTTCTGGCTCCAGAACGAGCTCACCGTCATCGGCGACCTGACCCAAGACCCCGACGGAGCCACAGCACGCCACCGGTGGATCAGCGAACTCGGACTTTGGTACGACGACCAGCCCACCCGCCCGGAAGACTGGATGACAACCGTGGGGCCGATCGCCGCGCTGATCGAGGCCAACTTCAACCAGGCATGCGTCCAGCTCGCTCGCGACCTCCACAACGATGGCGTCATCGAGAGTGTGATCGGCAGGCCAGTCCCCGTGATCCTCCACGAGCTGGAGTACTACGAGGGGATCGCCCGCCGGACCGAGGGCGGCGAACCCGCCCGGACTCGCCGACGACTTCACGGCGTGGGTCCGCACTGGCTGAGGCATTCAGGCAGTTCCAATACCCGACTCCACCATCAGAAGGCGCCCGGACCGGAGCCCCGCAGGCTGTCCAAGTCGCAGATCGGTGGCATCTCTGGCACAACGTCAGCGAGGCCGCCGAGCGATGTGTCACCCGCCACCGCGCCTGCCTGCGGACCGTCGTTCCCGAGCCGGACCAGCAGCCCGAGCAAGCGACTTCCAACGTCGACCAGCCACTCAAGGCGCACTGGCCAACCGGCCACCCTTCGCCGACCGGACCCGAACCACGCACGCCACCGTCCACGCCTACCTGGCCGCCGGCCACAGCCGACGCGCCATCGCCCGCCAGCTCGGCATGACCTACCGGACCGTCAAGCGATACGCCGACGCCACGACCCCGGAAGAGCTGTTCCAGGGCCAGTGGCAAGGCCGGCCCAGCAAGCTCGACGAGTTCAAGCCCTACATGGACCAGCGATGGTCCGCCGGCTGCACCAACGCCTGGACACTTTGGGAGGAGATCACCACGCGCGGCTTCCGAGGCAGTTACCAGACCGTGCAGGCCTACATCTGCCCCAAGCGGACCTCGGCCCAGCCCGGCACCGCAGATACGCCCGCAGCTACCACCGCAGGCACCCCGCACCCTCCGGCCACCGCCGGGCGTTTTCGCAGCTCAGGCCCGGTTTCCGGCGTGCCGGAAAATCCGACAACCCCCTCTGTCTGTCCCTCTGCCCTGGTTGCTGGTTGCTGGTTGCTGGTGGTGTGGTGGTGCGGTTTGGGTGACGGTCCCGGACGGCAGGGGCTTCACCCGGCCGGGGGCTGTTGATCTGGTGGGCGTCCGGCGGTGCCGGCCGCTCCGCCCGGCGAGCAGACCGGTCGCACCCGGACTTGTTGAACGGCCGTGAGCAACCCGTCGTCCGCCCGGCGCGCCCTCGGCCGCGCCGCCCCGGTCCACCTGCGACGCCGTGACCGGAGCTACGGGCGCCCTCCTCCCTCGGCAACCGGGCGGGCGACCACCTGCGTCCAATCATCCGGACCAGGGAACAGGAGGTGAGGACCATCGTGAACGACGATAAAGGCCAGGATCGAGCTGTCATCGGCACCGGATGCCTCGGTGTGCTGCTGGCACTGCTCGCAGCCGGGAGCTCCGTTGCCATCATCAGCCGCCGATGGGCAAGTTGTACCGGAGGCGTTCACGCCACGGGCGATGCAATAACGCTTCAGTTCCTGCTGTTCGGCTCCCCCTTTCTCCTGCTGGCCGTAGGAGCAACGTTCGCGATCTGGATGTACCGTTCCACCCGATACCAGCCTCCGATGAAACGCTTCGGGCTGATGACGCTCGCCATGCTGACCGGGATCGTGGCGGTGAGCACGCTCCTCGTGCTCGCCAACGGAAGCAACCCGCACGCCGGTGTGCCGTGCCAGACCACCTGACCACCAATTCGGCACGCCGGCAGTAGCCACAGCCTTAAGACAACGGCATTGCCGCCAGCAACCGCCCTGGGCGCCCCCGGCAGCCGGTCCCGGACCCCCACCAGGCCGCCCAGGCGCCCCACAGGCCGCTCAGCGGCCCCCGAGCAAGCCGCCGACGCCATCGCCGCGCTACGCCGCATCCGCCCTGGCAGGGGAGTACCGGGCGAGCGAGCGCGGCGAACCGATCCGTACCGCCGCCGTCCTCCTGCAAGAGGCCGCCGCCGAATTGCAGAGCGCCGACCGCTTCCGCGGCACCCTGCTGCCCGTCGTCTGCCGCCACCTGCGCTGCGCCGTCGCCCTGCTGGTGCGGGCCCCCAGTGAGCTTGAGACATCGGTCCCAGCAGGCGGGCGGCGTGCCCGCACCAGAGCGGCCCGGTAACCGTCCCGTCCTGCGGCAAGTCCGCCCGGCCAGGCCGGGTCAGCGCTGTGCCCTTGCCCGGATGCGGTGCCGACAGAGTGCCGTTCCGACATGCGAGTGGCTCCCGGGCAGGCAATGAGGAAGCCCGGGAGCCGGGCCGATCTTCTCACCCCCGGGTCCGCGCGGGTAGGGCACCAGGGGCGCCTGGAGCGCTTGGGGTGGGTGTTCGCGCGTCCCGTCCGGGTCGCGGCACCTGCTGACCAGGGACAGTACGCAGCACGGCTGCGGGCCGGGCTATCGGCCGACAAGGCTGGCGAGCTTGGCCGCGGCGGAATTCGCCCGTGCGAGGTCGCCACCGAAGGCCCCGCCGCTCAGCATGGTCCAGCCGGGGCGCAGGTCCTGCGCGACCAGTTCGGAGACTCTGTTGTGGTCCTCGATATGCTCGCTGCCCAACATGCCAGGGGCGAGGAACGTCGGGGCGGTATTGACCCGAGGCTTCCCGGAGAGATCCAGGTCGACGAGGAGCATCAGGTACTCGAGCCGGTCGAAGGCCACGCCGAAGGCGCGGTCGCTGTGCGCGCTGGCCTCGGCCAGCACGTCTCGTAGATCGGCCCGCAGACGCGAGCTCTGCCACGAGCGGTTGGCCACATCACCGCTCGGTACCGGCAGCGCCGAACCGTCCCGCAGGACATCGAACGTGCGGACCGCCATCCCCACCGGACGGGCGGCCCCGTTCCAGGGGTCCTGCCAGGTCACCTCGATCAGCAACCGCGCCAGGACGTCCTCGCGCCCGTTGAGCACCGCCGCGCAGCCGGCGGCGTGCAGCGCCAGCAGCGCCGGGTAGTGCTGCGCCCTGTCCACTAAGCTGTCGCCGACGCGGTCGCGGGCGTCGACCAGACGTTGCAGCGCCCGGACCCACACGTGGCCATGCTTGCCCTGCCGGTCGTGGAACACCCCGATGGCAAGCAGATGGAGCAGCGTCTCCGCCTCCGCCCGATACCCGTCCAGCTGCTCCAGGTACGCCTTGCCGAGGGTTGTGTCGGGTGGGTGCCGGTCGGGGTCGTGCATCCGGTCGATGACCTGGTCCACGTGCCGGTCGATGAGGTCGTGCAGGTCGATGCGCCGGACGGGGTCGGGCAGGCACTGCTTGAGTCGGTTGACCGCCATGTCGCGGGTCGGCGGGAGATCGGCCATACGCTGGAGCGCCGCCACATTGGCCGCCAGCTCGGTGAACAGGCCGTTCGCCGAGACATCGGTGATGGATGCTGCGCTGGCACCGCCGTTGCCGCTCCGCCCTGGTGCCGACTGATCAGCCATGGTCGAATGTCCGCGTCGATCGGCTGAGGGGGATCCATGCGCCGCCGGGCGTTTGTCGGTATGTGTGTCGGGGTGGTCGGGGCGCTGGCCACCGGACTGGTGTGGTCGGTGCGATCGGCGGAGGCGGAGGTGGAGACGGAGGCGGAGGCCGCCGAGACAGCCGAACGGAAGGTCCAGACAGGCCTCGAACCGCCAAAGCTGCGCAGGAGTCTGGAGAAGCTCGGCCCGGTGGCGACCGCGCATTGGGTGGAGGAGTCGACCGGAACAGGGTCCCGAGCTCCCGGGCCCTCGGACTTCTTCCTCCAGGCGTTCCTGACGCTTGCACCCGGAGGCGTGGCCCGACTGCTCGACGGACACCAGACGACCGCGGTATCGCTGCCGCCCGTGCGAACGGCGGCCGAGGCGATGAACCACTGGGACGAAATCCCGGCCGCACTGGCGGCGTACGCCCCGAGCGGCGCCTCCTGGGTCGGGTCCGAGGTGCTCACCTCGAACCTGGTGCGGGCCGGCGACGCGACGCTCTGCTTCGACCGGGCCTCCGATACGGTCTACCTGAAGACCATCAACCTGCACGTACCCGACGTGTCCTGAGCGGGAAACGGCAACGGCCCCACACCTTGGCTCCAAGCTTCCGCTCTCCACCCCGGCATCCGCGACCGCCTGGCCACCTCCGGCTCTTCCGAGCACCGAATTCCCAGCTGCACCACCACCACACGCTGAGACCAGCCTCTGGCGGCACCCACGGGAAGCCCTGGACCGATCTGCACGCCACTTGATCAAGCAGCTTGCCCTCGTCGAAGTCACTCTCCGCGACTAACCCTGCGGCGTTCCGCCAACCACCACTGACCAAAGTCGCCAACCACCGTGCCTGCCCGCTGGCTGTTCCGCGTGCTGCCCGCCCCCGGGCAATGGTGGTGTGGGGGGTGGGCAGTCCGGTCAGCCTACGGGCTGCTTCGCCGGGTGCTTTCGTCACCGGCTGCTGGTGACGGAACCTCGCTCCGCCTGCCCGCCTGCCCGCCTGCTCTTGGCTGCTCCGGGTCCGGTGCTGTGCCGGCCGTCCGGCTGCGCCGTCCGCCCCCCCCGGGCCTCCGGCTGCCAGGCTGCCCGCTGCCGCCCCGCCGTCCGGCCCGGCCCGCCCTGCCACTACCTCCCGGCTCGGGGTGCGGGGAGATCGGACGGTGTCGGCCAGGACCCGGGGGGGGCGACGGGGCCGAGCGCCCGGCGGGCCCGGCCGGGCCGCAGTCCGGTGCCGCGCTTCACCGGTATGCCTCGGCTCCGTCCTCTCCACCGTCCCGGTCGCGCCTACTACGAACCCCGCTCGGCGGACCCGCACCGCTGGGACTGGGCCGGTGACACCCCCTGACACCGCCTGTACCAACCCGGTCGGGCACCGCGGTGCCCGACCGCACACACTGGCTGGGGCCGGTCCGCGTCCGAATCCCGAGCGGGTGGCGGGCCGGTCTCACGGCGCATGGACGCGCGCGGTTAGGCCGTCGATCCCCGGAGGACCGGCATGGGGCTCGAACGGCGTCAGGGATTCGCCACCCGGCGATCCGCGGGTTGAAGCTGCTGGGCTGAGTGAGGATGTTCAGACCAGCACGGCGCCGACGACGCCCCCGGCGATGGCAACGCCGAGGAGTACATGGCCGGCTCCCTTCACCCAGTTTGGGTGCGCAATCCTGTTGCCGTAAGCCGCGACCAGCGTCACGGTGTACGCCTGTGCAGTCGCGACCAGCAGGACGCCGACTGCGATGGCCCCATGAATTCCGGCGAACCACTTGATCCATGCGGGAGGGTTGGCGCCAGCGGTCAGCAGCGCGGCCACCTCAAGGTGTTTGAGGGCCCGGGTCGCCTCCCTGACAAGTCGCGGCCGGGGCCTCACCCCTGGATAGCCGGAAGGGCTGGACCCGTGGGGTCCAGCCCTTCCGGCTATAGCAGCAAGCCACTGCAGGCCAGCAGGGCCCGGGCGAGTTGGCAGCTAAAGACCCGCCCGGTTCAGCAGCCACTCCATGTGCTCGCCCGGAAGGAACGGTGAGGCGCCGGCGGCTTCTGCGACGCGCTCCGAGGAGTCGGCGAGGAGTCGGAGCAGGGATTGGAGCGGGAGGTTGCGGTGGGGCGCGACCGCGCGGCGGACGCGGTCTTCGGGGTCGGCGGCCAGCTTCTCGGCAAGTTCCGGGGGCAGCTCCGGATCGCGGGGTGCGAAGGAGCGAAGCCGGGGCTCAGGGTCGGTGGCGAAGCGGCGCAAGGCCGTCGGCGGGAACGTCAGGACCTCCTCCTTGTCCCACCAGAACGTGAACTTGTCCCGCCGGGGCCGGTATCGGCGCTCGATGCTTTCGGCGGTCGCGAGATCGACCAGGTGCGGGGCGGTGTGCGCCATGGTGAGGCGGACCATCTCCTCTTCGTCGGCGAGCAGTCGGGCCACCGCGTTGGCGGGAAGGGCCTTGCTGGCGGCCGCGGAGACTCGGAAGCTGACGTAGGGCGAGTCGATGTGCGGCAGCGGATCGGCCGTCACCCAGGGCAGCCGCAGGATCCGCAGTTCCGTGGGCGCGAACTCGTTCTGGAACCACTGCAGGACCGTTTCGTCGTCCGCGGCAGGGTCCGGATCAGCCGTCGCGCGCGACAGCTCGTGGACCGAGGCGTGGATCTGCGCCCGCACGTGCTCGGGCGCGTCCGGCCGGGCGAAGACCTTCACACGGACGCTCAAGGCTGGATCGACCGCAAGGGCCTCGCGAGCCGACGGAGGAAGATCAGGATGCCGGGCGAGCTCAGCGCGAACCTCGCTGTCCGGATCTGCGGCGAGCCGCTGGATGGTGTCCGCATCGAGAACGGCGTGAATGACCGCGCCCGCCCGAGTCACCGGGTCCGCCAACAGCACCGGCAGTAGGTCCGAGGGCGGTGTCGGATGCGGCCGATGCGCGTAGTAGGTCGAACAGGCCGCAGCCCGGACCTTGGCCTCGGGATCGGTCAGCAGGATCCGGCGGACCGCCTCCGGTGCTTGTGGCCAGTGCTTCGCCAGCGCGGCGCGGATCGCGGGGTCTGAGTCGGCGGCAAGGTGGGCCCGGAGGTCGGGCGGTGTGTGGTGGCCCTGAGCCAGGTACTCACGGACCCGTGGATCGGGGTCGTTGATGAGCTGTTCCAGCATCTCCCTCGGTGCGGTCGCGGCGTGGATAACGAGCGCGGCCCGCACCGCCCCGTCCCGATGGGCGGCCAGTCGAATGCGGAACTGGTCCGGCAGCCGGTCGTTGAGCGCCAGGCTGTGCAGGAGCCAATGGTCGTCGATCGCGAGGATCTCGGCGATCATGTCCTCGGTAAGATCCGGCCGCTTCGCCACCTTCCCCATGCCCCGCCGCCATGCGAATAGTCGCCGGACCATAGGAGCTGGCAGGGCGGGATTCATCGCCAACCCGTCCATCACCTTGACGAGGTGAACCGGAGTCAGAGCGTCAGCATCCATGCGGCCAGCATGCCAGGCGGACTTCTATACGACGCCGCCGGGCGACAACCACGACGGCCGCTTCGAGAGGTGTGCCGGCCACCGCGGTAAGCGCCAGGGCATCGCCACGGGCACGGAAACGCGTGGGTGCGCACGGTGGAGGCGCTGCTGCGGTTCTCGCTCGATGCCGCGCACGCGGACGACCGGGCCCGCCACACGGCCGCTCTGGCCGCCGCGGTCGGTGAACTTGCTGACGACACTGTCCTCGAGCGCCTGGCCGCCCTTACCGCCACCCGTCTGCCCGACCACGAGGCCGCCGCCCTGATGGCCGGTCTCGCGGCTACCGCCCGCCACCTGCGCACCGCGCCCGCGACCGACGCGGACCCCGTGAAGGTGAGGGCCGTCGGCAAGCTGCTGCGCACGATCCGGGTGGTCACTGCCCTGCTGCTGGACCACGAGGCCCGCAACTACAGCCCGTACCTCGTCGAGATCGTCTTCGACGACCTCGACGAGGTACGCCTGGACGACCCCGCCGCCGGGCTCGGCCCGTACCTGGCCCGCACCGTGTTGGACATCGCCGCCGCTGACGCCGCCGCCCGGGTGGCACTGGCCGAACGCACCGAGTTCACCGCCCGCCTGACGGGACCCAATGCGGCCTCCGTCGCGGCCGGTGCACGCCTGGCTGACCGGCTCCTCGCCGCCCACCGGGACCACACGGCCCCCGCTGCTGCCGGGGACGTGGCCGCGGCGGGCGAGTACGCGTCCTGGTGGCAGCAGATGGTCGACCTCGCCGCCCGCCTGCCCCGTACCGCTCCCGCGCCGGAGGCCGCCCGCGCACTGGAGACGGCGGTGCGCACCTGCCCGCCCGAGCACAGGGACACCCTGCACGCCGCCCCTGGCCGCTGCCCCGGTCTGCCGGGCCCCCGAGCCGTCAGCCCCGCCGGGCGCCGGGACGGCGGGGCCGGGTGATCCGCGGCCCCCGTCCCCCCACCCCGCTGCTGCAGCGCCGGGTCGCCCGGCCTCTGGCCGACCCGGGACAGCCCCGGGCCCAGCCGGCCCGGTCCGCCGCCGCGCACCACCCGGCCCCGCCGTCCCGCCGTCCCGCCGCCCGCCGCCGTCCCGCCGTTGCCGGGCCCCCTTCCGCCCGCCGGCCGCCGCCCGCTGCTTCGCCCGCGGCTCCGCTCGTTGCTCTGCCCTGTGCCGGACCGTCACCGCCCCACCGCTGCCGGCCCCACCGCTGCCGGCCGCGCCAGCTGCTGCGCCGGCTGCCGTCGATCGCTTCGTCCGCCGGCCCGCCACCTGCTGCCCGGGGCCGCCACCCCGCCGTCGGCCCGCCGGCTGCCGCCCGGGCCCTGCGCCTGCCGTTCCGGGCCGCCGTCCGCCCCGCCACCCCGGCCGCCGCCGTTCGGTCGGGCCCGGCCGCCCTTCTCCGTCCGGCTGCGCCGGGTCGCCGCCCGGTGCCGGGCCGGTGCCCGGTGCTGGGCAGCTGCCGGGCGGCCGCCAGGAGCTCGTGTCCCGCGACTGTTCGTCCCCGGGCCGCGCCTTGCTCGCCGTCGGCCGCTAGGAGCTCCCGTCCCGCGGCCGTTCGTCCCCGGGCCGCCGCCCGGCCCCGCCGCCGGCCACCACCTGCCGCTGCTCCGCCGCGCGCCGGCCGTCCCGCGCGCCAGCTGCGCCGGTCCCGGGCCCGTAGTCGTGGTCGGAGACGCCCGCTCCAGCCCGCTGTTGCCTGAGGGTCGTCCCGGGACAACCCCCGGGCGTTCGGCCCCGGACACCGAAGGACAACACCCCCGGCCACCGCCCGGCCACCTGCCGCTGAACCGCCGCCCACCGCGCCCCCCACGCCGCCCGGCCCCACGCCGCCCGGCCCCACGCCGGCCGCGCGTCGGCTGCGGCGCCCACACACCGCACCGGCCCCGGGCTGCCGGGTCCTGCTGCCGGTTCCCGGGGAGTGGGGACAACGCGGGCTCGACCCCGGCACCGCGGCGGGACAACGTCTGTCCCACCGCCCCGGGCCGCCAGCCGTCCGCCGGCGTTCGGCCCCGGGCCCTACCGTGTCGTGCCGCAGGCCTGCGGTGTCGAGCGCACCCGTCCGGTGCCGGGCCGCTGCCGGGCGGCCACCCCGGGCTCCCGTCCTGTAACCGCAGTCCGTCCCCGCCCGCCCCCCACGCTGCCCGGCCCCGCGCCGGCCCCACGCCGGCGGGCCAGGAGCCCGCCCCGCCGCTGCGCCGAGCCGCCGGCCGCCGCCGAGCGCCGCCCGCCCGGGCCGTCGTTCTCACCGTTTCCGGCGCCCACACACCGCACCGGCCCCGGGCTGCCGGGTCCTGCTGCCGGTTCCCGGGGGCGGGGACAACGCGGGCTCGACCCCGGCACCGCTGTGGGACAACATCTGACCCGCCGCCCCGGGCCCGCCCTCCCGTCCCCCCGCCCCGCTGGCCGCTGTCTGGCCCCGCTCCGGTCGCGCGCCGGCTGCGCCGGGCCGAGCCGGCCGTCCCGCCGCCGTCCCCCCGCCCCGCGCCGGCTGCGCCACGCCTCCGTCCGCCAGCCGCTGCCAGGCCCCGTCCGGTGCCATCGGCCGCTGCTCCCCTTGTCCCGTCCGCCGCCAGGACCCGCTCCCGGTCCCCGGAACGCACCCGCCCACCAGGCCGTCCCCGCGGTACACCCCTCCCGTCCGCCGCCGCGCACCACCCGGCCCCGGCCCCGCTGGTCCGCCGCCGTCCCGGCCACCGCCCCCACTGTGGTGCTGGTTGGCGGCCACGGCGAGTGCTGACCATAAGTCACCGTGAGCCGTGACGAGCTAGCTGTGGCTCAGCACGCTAACCGTCGGGTCGGCACCGGATCTGTCGTCCACCTACAGCCCCAGCTGAAGCGCGATGTCTCCCTCGGCCCCCTCTAGGCTGCCCAGGTGCGCTACCTAGTCGAGCCCTTCGCCGTCGGTGCCCTGACCCGCGGTCGATCAGTCGAACAGTTCCTCGGCCCCGCCGGTGATGCTCATGCTCCTGGCGTCCGCTGGGTCGAGGTTGTCCCGACCGGCTCTCAGTTCAAGGTCGTTCTCCACACGTCGGCGGACGTCGGGTCCGAGAACTTCTGCGACCTCGTCGAGTTCCCGCCGCTGGACCCCGAGAGCGAGGACGACGAGTTCGGCATGGAGATCGCCATGGCAACAGGGGCACATGACGCCCTCACTCTCGCGGAGCACCGGACTGGAGCCGCCCGTGGCCGCTGGGTCAGTCAGGGGATGGCCCAGGACGAGTACCGCGACTTCGTGCTTGCCGGCCGGCCACGACAAGCGTCGCCGAGGTGACGACTGCTTGTGCGCTGACCGATTGCCAGCCGTCAGACACCTCGCCGATTCAGCGACAGTCGTCGGGCTGACCCGACCCAGGAACCGCACGTTGTGACCGATCACGCCACCGGGGCCGCCTTGCAGCAGACCAAGGACCAGGACACCTCTTCATGACCTCGAACCCGGACGCCGTCCGCGCCCGCACCGCCGCCGTCTTCGACCTCGACACCAGGCTGCCCGCGCAGGTCTTCCGGGAACTCGCCGACGAGGCGGTGTTCTGCGAGTTCGATCTTCTGCTGACCCCGGACGCCTGGCCGGCACTCGCCGCGCTGGCCAGGCTGCACGGTGACCGGCAGGTCGACCTGCTCGTGGTCGAGGCGGACGGCACCACCGGACCCACGCTGTCGCTGTCCGTCGAGGCCACGCCGGACGACTACTGGGCGCAGGTCGGGTTCGACTCGGGCCGGGATGTCCTGGAGTCGATCACCATCGCGGCTCGGACCGTCGCACTGACCAGTCCCTCCGGCCGTTGGGGCTGTTGGGGCGAACGGGACCCGGAGCTCGCCGTTGTCCGGGGCTTTCCGGACGAGGCCGCGCGGCACGATTGGCGCGCCCGGTACGGACCGTGCGTCGACGCGGCCGACGTGTTGGCATCCTGGCTGCCCCCACCTTCGGCGGCCGGACCGTCCCAGCCACCTACGCCGCCGACCTGACCGCCAACTACGGTGCGCGGCAAAGGGCAACACCCGGCGCGATCGCTACTACACCACGCTCCGCGAGGCCCTGAGCGACCACGCCCGAACGCCCGCCGCCCCGCCGGGCCCGGCCCCACTCCGGCTGCGCTCCGGCTGCGCCGAGCCGGCCGTCCGCCGTCGAGCCGGCCGCGCTCCGTCCGCCGCCGGGCCGCCGTTCGCCGGCCGCTGCCCGTACCGCCGGGGTCAGCCGCTGCCGTTCGGGCCCGGCCCCACCGTGCCGTGCCGCAGGCCTGCCGTGCCGAGCGCACCCCCCGGCGCCGGGCCGCCGCCCGGTGCCGGGCGGCCACCAGCAGCCCCGGTCCCTGTGGCCGCTGTCCGTCCCCGGCCGCTCGCCGCTCCCCGCTGTCTGGCTGCCGGCCGTTCGTCCGCCGTGTCCTGTGGGACATCGGCCCACCGCTCCCGGGCTGGCTGCTGCACCGCCGCCCGCCGGCCACCGTGTCCGGCCGCGCCGGCCGCCACCAAGCCCGCCCCGCAGCGTCGCCCCGCCCGCTACGCCCCGCCCCGCCAGCGGGCCGCCGCCTCGCCCGCGGGGCTCTCCCGGCGGCCGGCGGGCCAGGAGCCCGCGCCCCGCGCCGTGGTGCCCCCCCCCCCCCCAACCGCCCGCCCCCCCCCCCCCCGCCCCCCCCCCCCCCCCCGCCCCCCCCCCCCCCCCCCCCCCCCCCCCCCCCCCCCCCCCCCCCCCCCCCCCCCCCCCCCCCCC
>NZ_JBHJUK010000047.1:0-57719 GCF_042266225.1 Kitasatospora sp. NPDC056181 | reverse complement strand
GGCCGGAGCCGTCCCCGGAGCCGTGTCCGGGGCCGTGCCCGGGGCCGTGCCCGCCGTCGTTCCGGGGCCGCGGCGCGGGCCGGGCCGGAAGGTGCCGCGCGTGTCGTTTTCTCCCGATGTTCCCTTCCGTCAGCGAGAGTTGACGTCCGGGTGCGCGAACCGGGTGACAGGCCGGCGGGTTTCCGGGCGCGCCCGCCGCGGTACGGCGCGGCGGCCCGGACGGCCCCGCTAGATTCTTCCCCGGTTGGAAGCGGGCGGGTCCGGAGGGGACCCCACGACACGGGCGGCCTGCGGGCATCGCGGAAGGTCAAGGCCGGTGGCAGGAGCACGGGGGCGGCGGAGCCGACCTCCCCGGGTCCGCACCACCGGCCTCGTGATCACCGCGCTGCTCGCCAGCGCCCGCCGGGCCGTCGACGCCCGCCGCGCCGACGCGGCGGCTACTTCTCCCAGCCCACCTTGGCGTAGTCGACGCCGGCCAGGCCGAACGCCCCGTAGTTGGCCAGGCCCTTGCGGGCCACGACCACGGTCGGCCGCTGGTACAGCTCGACGGTGTGGCCCAGCTCCCAGATCCTGGCGTCCGCCTGGTTGTAGAGCTTCGCGGCCTCCACCGGGTCGATGGTGCCGGCCGCCTTCTTGAGCAGCCCGTCGATCTCGGGGGTGCCGAGCTTGGAGTAGTTGCCGAAGACGTTGTCGCCCTGCGGCAGCCGGAAGTTGGTCAGGCTGGTGGAGAGCGGGAAGGAGTCGGTGTTGCGCCAGCTGGCGATGTCGAACTTGCCCTGGTTGACGTACTTGGTGAAGAAGTCGTTGGCCGGGACCTTGTCGAGTTCGACCTTCACGCCGGCCGCCAGCCACATCGCCTGGGCGGCGGTGGCGAGGTCGATCTGGGCCTGCGGGGTGGACTCGTTGATCACGAAGTGCAGGGTCAGCGACTGGCCGTCCTTGGTGCGCGGCTGACCGCTGCCGGCCTCCTTCCAACCCGCCTCGTCCAGCGCCTTCCTGGCGGCGGCCAGGTCGAACTTGGCCCACTCCCCGGAGTTGTCCTGGTAGCCGGTCTGGTTGGGCATGAAGATGTGGTTGCCGAGCGGCTTGAACTCCACCGGCACGCCGTTGTTGGCGATCTTGATCAGGGCGGAGCGGTCGAGCGCCTTGCCGAGCGCCTGACGCACCTTCTGGTCCGCCAGCGCACCGCCGCCGCCGAACGAGAGGTGCACCTCGTCCCACGGGCTGGCGGACCGGATCACCGCGTCCTTGGCGTCCTTGAGCTGCGCGTACGCCGTGGCGGTGCCCGCCGCGGCGAAGTCGATCTCGTTGTTGAGGAACGCCTGGGTGGTCGCCGACTGGGACATCACCCGGAAGGTGACCCTGTCCGCCTTGGGCTTGGTGCCCCACCAGGCCGGGTCCGGGACCAGCGTGATGGTCTGGGCGGTCTTGTCCATCGTGCCGACCTTCAACGCCCCTGCGGTGACCGGGATCTTGTCGATCCAGCCCTTGTTGAAGTCGTCCGCCGTACCGATCCCGGCCGCCGGGACCAGCGGGCGGAACAGGTTCTGCCAGTCCGCGTACGGCTCCGAGAAGGTCACCTTGACCTCGTTCGCGTCGGCGCCCTGCTCGACGGCGGAGATCAGCTCGTAGCCGGAGGAATCGGCGATGTTGTAGCCGTCCTTCCTGCCGTTGCTGGCCTCCCAGTCGGCCTTGAAGTCCAGGTAGCCGAGCGGCTTCCCGTCCGACCACTTGGCCTTGGGGTTGAGCTTGTAGGTGACGACCTGCGGGGAGGTCGAGGTGACCTTGGCCTCCAGCAGGTAGTCGGTGACCGGTTTGAAGGTGCCGGTCTCGTCCGTCGTGAAGAGGTTCGGCTCCAGCTCCCGCATGATCTCGACCGCGTCGCCGTAGCGGCCGTCCACCTGGAACGGGTTCCACTGGGTGATCCACTGGTACAGCGGGAAGCGCACCTCGCCGCCGTCGCGCAGCTGGTCCGGCGACTTGGCGTTGATGTCGATCGCACCCTGCCGGGGAGGCTCGCCCTTGGTCGCGCTGTCGGCCGACCCCCCGCCGCCCGAGGTGCACGCGGTGGCCGCGAGCGCGACGGCCAGGGCGAGGGCGGCGGCCCGGCCGAAGCCGCGGGCCGGTGTGCTGGAAGCGTCCATGAGGGGTCCCCCCGTGAAATGGCAGATGGTGAGAGTCGCGTCGCAAAGGTGTGGCGAGGCTTGACGGTGGGCAGCCAAGGTGGTGCCGGCGTCCAGAACGTAACAGCGGATCAGGACGAGTACCAGAGGCCGGAGTTCACATCTGATCCAAACGACACAGGCCGCAACACTGCCGCAATACCGCGGCCGTGCACCGGTGCCACACTCTTGACCTGCACCTTTCCCCCACCGGCTCGAACAGGGCCACCGACCGAAGGCCACCACCGATGCCCACCAGACGCGTCGGCCCCGCCCCCGTCCGCGGCGGCCGCTGATGCTCCGCTACCTCGTGAAGCGGCTCGGCTACTACGCGGTGCTGCTGATCGCCGCCGTGTTCCTGGCGTACGCGCTCTCCGCCGCGGCCCTCCAGCCGCGCACCTACTTCGAGGCCAAGGTGCCCCGCCCGGCCGCCGCGTCGGTCGAACGGCAGCTCACCGACCTCAACCTGAACGACCACACCCCGGTCGTCGAACGCTTCGGCCACTGGGCCGGCGGCCTGCTGCTCCACGGCGACCTCGGCCGCACCATCCATGACACCCCGGTGATGGACGACTTCCGCCGCCGGATCTGGGTCTCGCTGCGACTGCTGCTGATCGGCAGTCTGCTCGGCATGGTCCTCGGCGTCGCGGCCGGAGCCTGGAGCGCGGTGCGCCAGTACCGCGTGACGGACCGGCTGATCACCGTCCTCTCCTTCGTCCTGCTCTCCACCCCGGTCTTCCTGGTGGCGCTCCTCCTCAAGAACGGCGCCATCGCCGCCAAGGACGTCGCCGGCCACGAGGTCGTCCCCTTCACCGGGTACGAGACCCCCGGCCTGACCGGCGGTCTCGGCGCCCACCTCGGCGACTGGGCGCTGCACCTGCTGCTGCCCACCCTCTCGCTGGCGCTCGGCGGCCTCGCCACCTACAGCCGCTACCAGCGCGGCACCATGCTCGACGTGCTCGGCTCCGACTACCTGCGCACCGCCGAGGCCAAGGGGCTCACCCGCAACCGCGCCCTGCTCAAGCACGGGCTGCGGACGGCGGTGATCCCGATGTCGACGATGTTCGCCTACAGCTTCCTCGGCATCTTCACCGGCGCCGCCTTCACCGAGACCATCTTCGGCTGGCACGGCATGGGCGAGTGGTTCATCCAGTCGATCAACGAACAGGACGTCAACGCGGTCGTCGCCGTCAACCTGTTCGCCGCCGTCGTGGTGCTCGCCTCCGGCTTCCTCGCCGACGCCCTGCACGCCGCCCTCGACCCGCGTGTGCGGTCCTGACCGGAGGAGACCTGCTGTGACCGCCGTCGTCGCGGAGTCCTCCGCGCCCACCCCCGAGCCCGGTTCCGGTCCCGCCAACCGGTCCGCCCCCGCGGCCGAGGTGACCGGCCGGGGCCGGCTCGTCCTCGCCCGGCTGCTCGCCGCCCGCTGGGCGGTGGCCGGTGCCGTCATCGTCCTGCTGCTCTTCGTCCTCGCCTTCGGCGGGCCGTACCTCACGCCCTGGGACTACGCCACCCCGGACTACGACGCGCTGCGCCAACCCCCCTCCGGCACCCACTGGTTCGGCACCAACGGGATCGGCCAGGACGTCTTCGCGCAGACCGTCCGCGGACTGCAGAAGTCGCTGGTCATCGGCCTGCTGGTGGCCCTCTTCTCGACCGTGCTGGCCTCGCTGTTCGGCGCCTGCGCCGGCTACTTCGGCGGCTGGACCGACCGGGCGCTGATGTTCGTGGTGGACCTCATGCTGGTGTTCCCCAGCTTCCTGATCATCACCATCGTCTCGCCCCGGCTGAAGGGCGCCGGCTGGCTCGCCTTCGTCCTGCTGCTCGCCCTCTTCAACTGGATGATCACCGCCCGGGTGGTCCGCTCGATGACCATCTCGCTGCGGGAGCGCGAGTTCGTCCGGGCCGCACGGTTCATGGGCGTACGGCCGCTGCGGATCATCGCCCGGCACATCCTGCCGAACGTCGCGTCCTTCCTGATCATCGACGCCACCATCGCCGTCGGCGGCGCCGTGATGAGCGAGACCGCGCTCTCCTACTTCGGCTTCGGCGTGAAGGCCCCCGACGTCTCCCTCGGCACCCTGCTCGCCGCCGGCACCTTCGACGCCCCGACCTTCCCCTGGCTGTTCTACTTCGCCGCCGGGCTGCTGGTCCTCTTCGTCCTGGCCGTCAACCTGATCGGGGACGGCCTGCGCGACGCCCTCGACCCCACCGCCGAGGCGGCCCGGGCCCCCCGTCGCCGCCCCCGTTCCCGGAAGAAGCGGAACCGCACGTGACCCCCACCGTCGAAACCCCGCTGCCCGCGGCCCCGCTGCTGCACGTCCGCGACCTGCGGATCGACTTCGCCGGGCCGCGCGGCGCCGCGGTGCCCGCCGTGCGCGGCGTCGACCTCACCCTGCGGCGCGGCGAGACCCTGGGCATCGTCGGCGAGTCGGGCTCCGGCAAGTCCGTCACCGCGCTGGCCGTGCTCGGACTGCTGCCCGGCACGGCGAGCGTCCACGGCTCGGTCGAGCTGGACGGCAAGGAGCTGATCGGCCTGCCCGGCCGCGAACTCGCCGCCGTCCGCGGCCGCCGGGTCGCCATGGTCTTCCAGGACCCGCTCTCCGCCTTCACGCCCGTCTACCGGATCGGCGACCAGATCGTCGAGGCCCTGCGGGTCCACCAGCGCCTCGACAGGGCCGCCGCCCGCGCACGGGCCGCCGAACTGCTCGACCTGGTCGGCATCCCGGCGCCCGGCCGCGCACTGGACAGCTTCCCGCACGAGTTCTCCGGCGGCATGCGCCAGCGCGCGATGATCGCCATGGCCATCGCCAACGACCCCGACATCCTGCTCGCCGACGAGCCGACCACCGCCCTGGACGTCACCATCCAGGCCCAGGTGCTCGACGTGCTCCGCACCGCCCAACGGGAGACCGGCGCCGCACTCGTCCTGGTCAGCCACGACCTCGGCGTCATCGCCGGGATGGCCGACCGGGTCGCCGTGATGTACG
The DNA here is from genome assembly GCF_042266225.1 of Kitasatospora sp. NPDC056181. NCBI lineage: Bacteria > Bacillati > Actinomycetota > Actinomycetes > Kitasatosporales > Streptomycetaceae > Kitasatospora > Kitasatospora sp. NPDC056181. The sequence goes on along the minus strand of NZ_JBHJUK010000047.1, from coordinate 52,567 downwards.
CGGGCCGGGTGGTGGAGACGGCCGGCGTGGACGAGCTGTTCGCCGCGCCCCGCCACCCGTACACCCTCGGGCTGATCGGCGCGGTGCCGCGGCTGGACGCCCGCGGCGGGCCGCTCGTCCCGATCCCCGGCACGCCCGCCCCGATGGCCGAGCTGCCGGCCGGCTGCCCGTTCGCCGCCCGCTGCCCGCTGGCCGAGGACCGCTGCCGGACCGCGGAGCCCGGACTCGACGGCCCCGACGACCACCTGGCGGCCTGCGTCCGGGCCGGGGAGCTGGCCGAACGCCGGCCGGCTCCGGCCGAGGTGTACCCGGTGCCGGTGGTGTCGGGTGCTGCCGGCGGTGCTGCCGGCGGTGCTGCCGACGCAGCCGACGGCTCCGGGGCCGCGGCGGGTACCGGGGCTGTTCCGGGGCCCAGGGTCGCGGCGGGTGCCGGGGCCGCGGCGGGTGCCGCTTCCGCCGACCGGGAGGGGCGCTCGCCGGTGCTCTCCGTCACCGGCCTCACCAAGACGTTCCCCCTGCTCAAGGGCACCGTCTTCAAGCGCCGGGTCGGCGAGGTCTACGCCGTGGACGGCGTCGAGCTGGACATCCGCCAGGGCGAGACGCTCGGCCTGGTCGGCGAGTCCGGCTCCGGCAAGTCCACCACGCTGTTCGAACTGCTGCGGCTCGCCGCCCCCGAGTCCGGCCGGATCGAACTGCTCGGACGGGACACCGCCGGGCTCTCCCGGGCCGACGCCCACCGGCTCCGGGCCGAGCTGCAGATCGTCTTCCAGGACCCGATGGCCAGCCTCGACCCGCGGATGCCGGTCGGCGACATCATCGCCGAACCGCTGCGCGCCCAGCACGCCGCCCGCGAGGAGATCGCCCGCCGGGTGCCCGAGCTGCTCCACCAGGTCGGCCTCGACCCGACCCACGCCGTCCGCTACCCGCACCAGTTCTCCGGCGGACAGCGGCAGCGGATCTCGATCGCCCGCGCGCTCGCCGTCCGGCCGAAGCTGCTCGTCCTCGACGAACCGGTCTCCGCACTGGACGTCTCCATCCAGGCCGGCGTACTCAACCTGCTCCAGTCCCTCAAGGCGGAGCTGGGCCTCTCCTACCTCTTCGTCTCGCACGACCTCTCGGTCATCCGGCACCTCGCCGACCGGGTCAGCGTGATGTACCTGGGGCGGACCGTCGAGCAGGGCGAGGTCTCCGCCGTCTTCGACCGCCCCCGCCACCCCTACACCCGCGCGCTGCTCTCCGCCGTCCCGCTCCCGGACCCGCCCGCCGAACGGGCCCGCACCCGCATCCTGCTGCCCGGCGACCCGCCCTCGCCCACCGAGCGCCGCACCGGGTGCCCGTTCCGCACCCGCTGCCCCGTGTACGCCGGACTCGACGCCGGGGCGCGCGGCCGCTGTGAAGCCGACGCCCCGCCGCTGACCGGGCCCGCACCGGGCGTGGACCACCAGGCGGCCTGCCACTACCCGGAGTAGCCGTCCCGCGGGTGCAGGGGCGCGGATACAGGGGCGCGGGGGCGCAGGCGTACGGAGTGGGAGGTCGGACCGGCCGACTTCCTACTCCGCGGACTGCGGCTTCGGCCGTGTCCCGCGGGCCCGGTCGGCCTCGTCTGCCCGGTCCGCCCGGTCGCTCTGATCAGCCTGATCGACCCGGTCGCCCCGGTCGTTCTGGCAGTCGGCCAGGACCGCGGCGTAGCGGCGCAGGACCAGCCGGGCGGTCAGCGGGTGGTCGGCCAGCGGCTCGGTGACCGCCCAGGCGCCGAGCCGGGAGAGGGAACGGGTGAACCGTCCCGCGGTGAGGGCGTACGCGACCACCGCGACCCTGCGGTGGCCCGCGGCCCGCAGCCGGCCGACGGCCTCGCCGGGCGTTTCAGCGGGCGGTTCACCGGGCCGCGCCTCGCCGGACGCCTCGCCGGGTGTCGGAGCCGGGCCGGTCGCAACGACGACCGGCACCGCGCCGAGCAGGCCCGCCAGCCGGGCGGCGCTCGCCCGGACGGACTCGCCGGGCCGTTCGGCCGCCACCACCACGGCGTCGGCCCGCGCGCCGGCCCGCTCCTCGGCGTCCCGCAGCCGTCCGAACAGCGCCGTGCCGAGCGCGTCCGCGCCGGCGGGTCCGGGCGTGACCAGCACGTTCCCGGCGGCCGGAGGCTCCGACGGGCCTGCGCCGTCCTCCAGGGTCAGCGGGACGGCCACCACCCGCCCCGCCACCCCGTCCTGGCCGGCCGGATCGAGCAGGGCCGCCGCCGTGTGTGGCGATCGCCCGTCAGAGTGCCGCAGCCGCGGCCGGATGCCGCTCAGCGCCTCGATGCGGTCGCTCAGCGCGCGGACCCGGGCGGCATCGTCGTACGGCCCGCCGGGCACCACCAGCACCAGCCGGGGCAGTGGGCGGGGCTCTGCCGGTGGCCTCCCGCCGTCATCCCGTGCCGATGCGAACAGGCTCATCGCCGCTCCTCCTCTCTCCTCCGCCCACGCTAGGGGGCTCTCCGGGCCCGGCGGCAGCGGCGCCGGGCCCGGGACAAGAGGTCCAAAGTCCCCACCGACCAGGGCCTTTGCTCCGTCCCGACCGAACGCCGACCGAACGCCCACGGAACGCCCACCCCCGCGGCCGTCCCCGTCAGCGCCCCTCGGCCACCCCTGCCACCCCTGCCACCGCTCCCGCGGGCCGGTCACGGACCGTGGTCGGGTCGTGGCGATTCGGCGGATCGGGCCCACCCCGTGTAATGTTCTCCAGGTCAGCAGGCGCCGCTAGCTCAGTTGGTTAGAGCAGCTGACTCTTAATCAGCGGGTCCGGGGTTCGAGTCCCTGGCGGCGCACATGGCAAGGTCTCAGGCCGTCCACTCCGGTGGGCGGCCTGAGGCGTTTCCGGGCGGGTAGGTTCCAGGGATACGCGGCGCCGCCGGCCGCCCCACCGTTGGAGGTGCCCGTCCGTGGCTCCGCTGAACGCCCGCTCGATCCCCGAGGAGCTGTTGCTGCTCTGCGCCGACCCGGTGCGCGGCCGGCTCCGCATCCCCTACGCCACCTTCTACCGGGTGATCGCGGGCGGCACCGTCGCCGAACTGCTGGTGACCGGCGCGATCACCGTCGAGGAGCGGCGGATCACCGGGTTCCGGCCGCTGGGCGCGCACGACGAGGTTGCGGCGGGCGTGCTCGCCCGACTGGAGGCGGCCGGCAAGCGCAGGCAACAGCTCGGCCTGGACCTCGCGCTGCGCCGGATCCCTCGCAAGCCCGGCCTGACCCCCTACCTCGACCGGCTGACCGCCGACGGCCTGCTCACGGTGGAGAAGCACCGCTTCCTCGGCCTGCCCTACCGACGGCACGTGGCGACGCGACCGGACGTCCGGCAGGAGATCGCCGCGCGGGTCGCCGCCACGCTCGCGTACGAGGGCGGCGCGGCCGCCGGGCCGGACGGGCAGTCGGCCGAACGCGACCGGCAGCTGGCCGGGCTGATCGGTGCGGCGCGGATGGACCGCCGGCTCTACCCGGGGTCGACGGGCGCCCCGACCCGGCGGGCCATCCTGCAGCTCACCAAGGAGCTGCCGATCGCCCGCGCGGTCCGGCGGGCCATCAACTCGGACTCCGCGGCCGGCTCCAGCTGAGCCCCGCTGCGCGGCGGCCGGTCCCGGCCGGGCCGGGAGGCGTGGGCGCCCCGGCGCCGTGCCGGCGGTCGGTCGGCCCCGGCGGTCGGCCTCCGTGGTCGGCCTCAATGATCGGCCGGCCTCAACAGGTATCGAGGATCGCCGAGGCCACCGCGTCGGGGCGGTCGAACATCACCAGGTGCCCGGCCGGTGCGGTGGTGCGGAAGTCGGCCCCGAGCAGCGCGGCGAGGTCCCGCTGGCTGCCCAGCCACTCCCGGGTGCGGCGGGTCCGGCACCCGTCGTCGGCGGCGAGCACGGTGACCGGCAGCCCGTCCGGCAGCGGCGCCGTTCCGCGCAGGTCGGCCAGTGCGGCCGCCAGGTCCAGGTAGGCCGTGTTCTCCCGGAGCAGGGCGCGCAGGGCCCGCCCGGTCCGGTAGCAGCGCCGGACCAGGGGCGGCGGGGCGAGGTCCTCCCTGCGGACCGTGGCCGCCCGGGCGGCCAGCCGCCGCGCCACGGGTCCGAACAGGTACGGCACCGCGACGGCCGTGGCCGCGCCCGCGACCGTCCGCGCCGCCAGGTCGCGCAGCTCCGGGGCAGGCAGCGGGCGGGGGTCCGGTTCGACACTGCCGTCCAGCAGGACCAGCCCGGCCGTCCGCTCCGGGTGGAGCCGGGCGAAGGCCTCGACGTGGAACGCCGCCAGCGAGTGGCCCGCCACCGTGCACGGCCCGCGCAGCCCGAGCGCGTCCAGCACGCCGCGGATGCGATCCACCTCGCCCGCGAGCGTCGGGCCGGGGCCGGTGGCGGGTTCGGACGCGCTCAGCCCGTAACCGGGGCGGTCGAAGCGGACCACCGTGCGGTACGGGGTGAGGAAGGGGACGACCAGGTCCCAGTCGAACCAGCTGCTGCCGAGCCCGCCGGTGAGCAGGCAGACCGGACCGCTGCCCTCGGTGCGGACGTGCAGGGGCGTGCCGTCGATGCGCAGGAACGCCGCCGCCGGGTCCGTTCCGACCGCGGCTCCCGTCCCCGCTCCCGCCCCCACCGCTCCCGCGCCTGACCCTGCCCCTGCCCCGGTCATCGCGGTTCCGCCCCCTCCGCGTGGGCCCTGCGGGCCGCCCTCCCGGCCGGCTGCTCCTCCGCGGCCCGCTCCCGGCCGTCCCGGGCGAGGCTCGCCGCCAGCACGGCCAGCCAGATCGCGACCAGGAGCACCTGAAGTCGCTGGCCAGCACCGAGTGACCAGGTGCCGCGGCCCGCCTCGAACGCGGCGATCGCGGCGAGGCTCCAGCCGGTGGCCAGCAGTTCACCGGCCAGCAGCCACGGCCCGTACCGGCGGACCGGCGGCCACCAGCCGTGGCGGCGGGCGGCCACGGTGAGCGCGACCAGCCCGCCGAGCGCCCCGGTCATCGCGAGGCTGCTGGTCACCGCGTGCGCAGTGTGGGTGGCCGGGACGAGACCGGCCGTCTCGCGGGCCGCGCACATCTCGTCACTGGTGGGCGCGCAACTGAGCGGCAGCCGGGAGTCGGCGGCGGTGGCGGCTCCGAACACTGCGAGCGCCGCCCAGCCGGTCACCACCCACGGCCCGCGTGCGGCGCCCGGGCTCCTGGCGCCCGATGTCCCGGCGACGGGTTCGCCGGTGCGCCGCCCGGTCGACCGCGCGGCGAGCAGGGCCGTGACGGCAGCGGTCAGGACGGCGAGGCCCGCGACCAGGTCGGTGGCGCGGAAGAGCCCGCCCAGTGGCTGGTCCTCGGCGGCGAGTTCGCTGATGTACGCCTGGACCGGGTCGAGGCCGGTGCTCAGCACCACCTCCAGCACCCAGGCCGTGTACGCCACCGCGCTGAGCAGCAGGGCGGCGGCGACGAGCCGAGCGTTCCGACGGCCGAGGTGGGGGCTGGGCACGTTTCCACCCTAACCGGCAGGAAACTCCGTCCCAACCGGTCGGAAACGGACGCCCGAAGCAGGCGACGGACCCTCCGCGACCAGGCGATGTCGCCCCGACCGCCCCTCCCGGACACCCTCCGGCCACCTCCATGGTGCGGGGCACCCCTCCGGACCGTGTATTGTTTTCCGAGTCAGCAGGCGCCGCTAGCTCAGTTGGTTAGAGCAGCTGACTCTTAATCAGCGGGTCCGGGGTTCGAGTCCCTGGCGGCGCACAGACATTGGGGAGCCTCTCGCAGCAGCGAGGGGCTCTCCGATTTTTTTGCCCATCGACGTCCGTTTTGTGTGTGATGTCGGTCTCGCTTGCCGATCCGGTGGAGCCAACCGACCCTTTCGACGCGTTTTGGGCAGTACACCGGAAATGGGACACGGGTCCCTGACCGCCGATGTCCCACGCCGTGCAGGCCGGCACGGTCCGCCCGCAGGAAAGGCCGCCGCTTTGTCCCGAAACTCCCGGAGCGGCCGTCGCATGCCGTCCTTCCGGCTCCGCCCGGTGAAGAGCCTGCAGCGCACGTCGGAGCACCCGGCCGGCGGTGCCGGCAGCGGCGGCGGCAAGAAGGCCCGCCGCCCCAGGCGCACCGGGTGGCGCCGGCTGGTCCCGACCTGGCGGCTCACCCTGCTCGGCTTCGTCACCGCCCTGCTGCTCGGCATCGGCCTCTTCGCGCTGGGCATCACCCTGGTGAAGGTGCCGGACGCGCACGCCGCCGCGACCGCGCAGAGCAACACCTGGCTCTACCAGGACGGCTCGGTGATCGCCCGGACCGGCCAGACCAACCGGCAGAACGTCCCGCTGGACAAGGTCTCCCCCGCCGCCCAGCACGCCGCGCTGGCCGCCGAGGACCGCAACTTCTACCACGAGGGCGCCGTCAACGTTCCCGGCCTGGTCCGCGCCGCCCTCAACACCGCCAAGGGCGAGGGCACCCAGGGCGGCTCCACGATCACCCAGCAGTACGTGAAGAACACCTACCTGAGCCAGAAGCAGTCCATCAGCCGCAAGGTGAAGGAACTCTTCATAGCGATCAAGGTGGACACCACCCAGGCCAAGGACGACGTCCTCTCCGGCTACCTCAACACCTCGTACTACGGACGCGGCGCCTACGGCATCCAGGCCGCCGCCCAGCAGTACTTCGGCGTCGACGCGTCCGCCCTCGACCCCGCCCAGGGCGCCTACCTGGCCGCCCTGCTGAACGCGCCGAGCGCGTACGACGTCGCCACCGCGACCCCGGCCGGCAAGCAGAACGCGGTCAACCGCTGGAACTACGTCCTCGACGGCATGGTGAAGGAGGGCTGGCTCTCCGCCGAGGAGCGCGCCGCCACCGCCTTCCCCGACGTCAAGGACCCGCAGGCCCAGCTCGGCCTCTCCGGCCAGGCCGGCTACCTGGTCAACGCGGCGACCGAGTACCTCACCGGTAACCAGATCATCACCGAGTCCGAGCTGGCCAAGGGCGGCTACACCATCAAGCTGACCGTCGACCCGGCGCGCCAGCAGGCCCTCCAGGACTCCGTCCAGGCGCAGCTGCACGACACCCTCAACCCGGACAAGCGGAAGAAGGACGCGGCCGCCCAGGCCGGCGCCGCCTCCGTCGACCCGAAGACCGGCGCCGTGGTCGCCCTCTACGGCGGGGTCGACTACACCAGGCACTACATCGACAACGCCACCCGGCGGGACTACCAGGCCGGCTCGACGTTCAAGGCGATCGCCCTGGCGGCGGCGCTGGAGAACGACGCCAAGACCCAGTCCGGCCAGACCGTCACCCCGCGCACCGTCTACGACGGCACCAGCGGGCGCAAGGTCCGCGGCGGGAAGGGTACCCCCTACGCGCCGCCGAACGAGGGCGACAAGAGCTACGGCCAGATCACGCTCCAGCAGGCCACCGACTGGTCGGTGAACTCGGCGTTCGCCCAGCTCGCCCAGGACACCGGGCTGCAGAAGGTGCGGGACACCGGCATCGCGCTCGGCCTGCCCAGCAACACCCCGGGCCTCGAACCGGTGCCGTCCATCCCGCTCGGCGCCGCCACCCCGAGCGTGCTCGACATGGCCGGCGTGTACGCCACGCTGGACAACGGCGGCAAGCAGATCACCCCGTGGCTGGTGCAGTCGGTGGACCGCGAGGGCGAGGCGCTCCAGCTGCCGGCCCACAAGACCACCCAGGCGGTCAGCGAGGAGACCGCACGCGAGGTCACCTCCATGCTCCAGGGCGTGGTGCGCGACCCGGGCGGCACCGGCTGGCGCGCCAAGGCCCTGGGCCGCCCGGCGGCCGGCAAGACCGGTACGACGGACGACCAGAAGTCCGTCTGGTTCGTCGGGTACACCCCCGAGCTGGTGACCTCGGTCGCCCTGTTCGGCCAGGACCCGGCCAGTGGTGCGCAGGTCAGCCTCAGCGGCACCGGCGGCATCGACGGCGCGGCGGGCGGCCAGTACCCGGCGCAGATCTGGACCAGCTACATGAAGGCCGCACTGAAGGGCCTGCCGGTCGGCGACTTCCCCTCGCCCTCGGACGGCGGCTCCTCGTCCGGTGACGACGACACGTCGTCCGGCGCCACCGACGGCTCCTCGACCCCGTCCGGGGCGGCCTCCACCCCGGCCTCGCCGGGCGGTGCGGGCTCCGCCTCGCCGAGTGGCCCGTCGGGGACGTCCGGCTCCCCGGGGTCCTCGGGCGGGCAGGACAACCCGGGCGGCTCGCGCCCCGGTGACGGCGGGGCGACCACCGCTCCCACCCAGCAGCCGACCTCCCGGCCCACGTCCCAGCCGACCACCCAGCCGACGGGCCGGCCCACCCGGACGCCGGCGCCGACCACCGCACCCACCACCGGGCCGACCACGGCGCCGACCACCGGCCCGACCACCCCTCCCCAGCCGTCGGGGGGCGCGGCCGGCTCGGGCGCGGGTACCAGCACCGGTGCGGGCGCGGACTCGTTGGCGGGGGCCGGGTCAGGGCAGTAGCGGACTTGTCCGCAAATCTGCCGTTGCGCACAGTTAGGGGCAGGACCAAATGACGGAATGGCACCTTACTGAACCGCGGGAATGACTGTCACAATGCGCGGGTGTACAGCTCAAAGCCCCTGCTCGGCCGATCCCCGGGCAGAACCCTCGGTCTCCTCCTCGCGCTGGTCTCCGCCTTCTCCTTCGGAGGCTCCGGCACCGCCGCCAAGCCGCTGATCGAGGCCGGCCTCTCCCCCCTGCATGTGGTCTGGCTCCGGGTGACCGGCGCCGCCGTGGTCCTGCTCCCGCTCGCCTACCGTCACCGCGACGCGGTGCTCCGGCGGCCGGGCGTGCTGCTCGGCTTCGGCCTGCTCGCCGTCGCCGGCGTACAGGCCTGCTACTTCGCGGCGATCTCCCGGATCCCGGTCGGCGTCGCGCTGCTCATCGAGTACCTCGGGCCGCCGCTGCTCATCGGCTACGTGAAGTTCGTCCAGCGCAGGCCGATCAGCCGGGGCTCCGCGGTCGGCGCCGGCATCGCCGTGGCCGGACTCGCCTGCGTGGTGGAGGTCTGGAACGGCCTGAGCTTCGACGCGCTGGGCGTCCTCTTCGCCCTCGGGGCCGCCTGCTGCCAGGTCGGCTACTTCGTCCTGGCCGACGCCGGCAGTCGCGGCGACCGCCCGGTCGACCCGCTCGCCCTCAGCGCGTACGGCCTGCTGATCGGCGCGATCGTGCTCACCGTGTTCGCCCGCCCGTGGGACGCCGACTGGAGCCTGCTCGGCGGGAACGTCGTCATGAACGGGTACTCGCTGCCCGCCCTGATCCCGGCCGCCTGGATGATCCTCGTCGCGACCGTGCTCGCCTACCTGACCGGCGTGATCTCCGTCCAGTACCTGTCGCCCCCGGTCGCCGGGGTGGTGGCCAACCTGGAGGCGGTCGTCGCCACCGTGCTGGCCTGGATCCTGCTCGGCGAGCACCTGGGCGCACCGCAGATGGCCGGCGGCCTGCTCGTCCTGGCCGGCGCCTTCGCGGCCCAGGCGAGCAAGCCCGCCGCCCCGGCCGACGAGGTGCGGACCGGGGTGCCTGACGGAGGTGCTGTCGCGGGCGCGGGGGCAGGTGCGGGTGCAGGTGCCGAGGCGGGCTCTGCGGCCGCTGCGCCGGCGGGCGCCGGGGCGGGTGCGACCGCGTTGGGCGAGCGGCTGGCGCGTGCGGCCGTGGAGCAGGGTGCCGGGGTGCAGGGTGCGGCAGGGCAGGGCGCCGGGAGCGGGCCCGGTACCGGGCCCGGGGTCAGTGGCCGACCCAGCCGAACCAGTCGAGGTGATTGAGCGGCCACACCACGGCCGAGACCGGCCCGACCACGTTGTCCACCGGCACGGCGCCGCCGCCCGGGCCGCGCTGGTGGTACCGCGAGTCGGCGGAGTCGCTCCGGTGGTCGCCCTCGACCCAGACGTGGCCCTGGGGCACCGTCACCGGGCCGAAGTCGAGCCCCGCGCAGGAGTCGTCCCCGGGGTGGAGGTACGGCTCGTCCACCTTCGCCCCGTTGACGGTCAGCGTGGTGCCCGAGCACTGCACGGTCTGGCCGCCCGTCGCGATGACCCGCTTGACCAGGTAGTTGTCGTCCTTCGGCGGAATCAGGCCGACGAAGCTGAGCGTCGAGGTCACAGCCCGCGAGACCGGGTTGCCGTCGGTCGGCTGCGGCGGCAGCCACTCCCCCGGGTCCTTGAACACGATCGGCTCGCCGGGCTTCGGCTCCCAGCCGGTGAGCGGCGCGAACTTGTTCACGCCGACCCGGTCGCCGATCCGCAGCGTGTTCTCCATCGAGCCGGACGGGATGGTGAACACCTGGAACAGGCAGGTCTTGATCAGCAACGCGACGACCAGTCCGACCGCCGCCATCGCGGGGATCTCTATCCACCACGGCCGGTGACGACGCCCCGCCCGCCGGGCCTTGCGGCCCCGCGCCCGCCGCGCCGCGGCACGCCCGCCTCCGGGGACACCGGGAGCACCGGGAGCACCATGGCCGGCACCGGCAGCCGGGGCCGGCCCGCTCCCGGCATCGCTGTGCGTATCGGGCAGGTCCACCGCCATCGTCGCTGCTCCACCTCTCCGGCTGGGGGAACCTGCACGCTACGCCACCGACGAAGCCTCGCGAAATCGGGCATTTACCCGCGCCAGACATCCACGCCCCGCGGACGGAGGGCGGACCGGACGTGGACGGGACACCGCCGAAGGCGGACAGGACGCGGGCGGGGCACACGCGGGGCGCGGACAGTACACGCGCGCAGGGCGCGGACGGGCTCAGGAGAGAAGCGCCGGGGAACCTGCCACGGCATGCCCGGCCCGCCGGGGCTCGGGAACGCCTCGGCGCGTCGTCAGTCGGCGACGTTCTGGCCGGTCACCGCATCGCTGGCGATCTTCTCGTGGTGGCGGATCACCTCGGCGATGATGAAGTTGAGGAACTTCTCCGCGAACACCGGGTCGAGGTGCGCCCCGGCGGCCAGCTCGCGCAGGCGCCGGATCTGGTCGCGCTCCCGCGCCGGATCGGCCGGGGGCAGCTTGTGCTCGGCCTTGAGCCGGCCGACGCGCTGGGTCGCCTTGAACCGCTCGGCCAGCATGTGAACCACCGCGGCGTCGATGTTGTCGATGCTCTCGCGCAGGCTGGTCAGCTCGGCCCGCACGGCATCGGCGATCCCCTCGGGCAGTCCGGCATCGGGGGTCGTGGGGTGATCCGTCATCGGGGCGGCTCCGCGGCTCTCTGGTTGGTCGGCACCCGGCCGTCCGAAGGCCGGGGTCCAGGCCCGGGCAAATCTAACAGGGCCCCCGGTGCGGATCCTCACCATTTGGCGCATCCGTCCACGATCCGGACGGTGAATGGACGGGCCACCCGCCACCGGTGCCCGAACCTGCGGTTTTCCCGCCGCAGCACCTCGCCACACCCTCGCGGCGCAACCCGCGACCGGCCCGCGACCTGCCCGTAGTCTGGTGCGCGGCATGACCGGAAGTGACGACTCAGCAGTTCCTCAGTGACGGAGGTACCGATCGTGGCAACCACTCGCACCGCACGCACCGCCTGGGAAGGCAACCTGCTCGACGGCAAGGGCCGGGTGACCTTCGCCTCGTCCGGCATCGGCGAGTACCCGGTCTCCTGGCCCGCCCGGGCCGAGGAGCCGAACGGCAAGACCAGCCCGGAGGAGCTCATCGCGGCCGCTCACTCCGCGTGCTTCTCCATGGCCCTCTCCAACGGCCTGGCCGGCGCGGGCACGCCGCCCACCAAGCTCGACACCCAGGCCGATGTCACCTTCCAGCCGGGCGCCGGCATCACCGGCATCCACCTGACCGTCACCGGTGAGGTGCCCGGCCTCGACGAGGGCGGCTTCGTGAAGGCCGCCGAGGACGCCAAGGCGAACTGCCCGGTCAGCCAGGCCCTCACCGGCACGACCATCACCCTCACGGCCAAGCTGGCCTGACCCTCCGACGCTTCGTTCCGGCCGCACACAGAGCCACGCACACAGAGCGTTGCGACCCGGCTGAACGGCGCGCTCCCGGCGCTCGACCAGCGCCCGGGGCGCACAGCGGTAGCACACGCCCCTGGTGCACATCATGTGATGTACACCAGGGGCGTCTGCATGTACCGCCACACATGATCCGAAAGCAGGCGAATCACCCTGGCGGCGGTTACCGCGCGTTGCCGCCGCGTCCTATGATCGGCCGCAGCGCCCTGTTCTTCTCTTCACGCGGATCCCCATCCGAGTGCTCCTCCGCGAGCGCTCCGCCCCGGACCGCGAGGACCTCGACAGCGTGCGCGAGCCGGCCGCCGCAGTTCCGGGTGACCGGCCGGACCAGCGTCAAGCATCAAGCGTCAGCAGCGGACGGGAGCATGCCGTGCCGGGCCAGAACGAGGGGGCCGACGCACACCACCCAGGCGTGCGGCACGAGGAACCGCAACACCACCGCCACCTCCGGACTCCGGTCCTGCACCACGCCCACGGCACGGCCATCGGCACCGCCCTCGACACCGTGACGGACGCCCCCCGCGGCACCACCGCCGACGCGGTCACGACGGTCACGGCGGTCACGGCAATCGACGCGGTCACGGCGGTGGACGCGGCGGACCCGGTCAAGGCGGCCGAGGCGGTCGACGCCGTGAACGGTGACCCTCTCCTCCTTCCGCCGGGCACCCCACCCGGGACGGGCCCCGAGGGCGCGGACGGCGCCCACATCGTCCTCTGCCCCACCTGCTCCGCCCCGCTCACCCGCGGCACACACCGGCCCGCCGACGGGGCGGACCTGCCGACCGGGGGGACCGACCGGCTGCTGGCCGCACTGAGCGCGAGCGAATCCCGGTTCCGGGCGGCCTTCTGCGACGCCGGAATCGGCATGGCCCTGATCGATCCCGAAGACCGGATCATCGAGGTCAATCCCGCCTTCGCCGCCCTGATCGGCTGCGAGGCCGGCGAGCTGGTCCGCACTCCGGTCCGCGAGATCATCGACCCGGAGGGGATGCCCGACCGGCTCTTCCCCGAACTGGTCCGCGGCAAGCGCGAACGGCTCCGGGTGGAGAAGCAGCTCAGACACCGCGAGGGCCGCACGGTCTGGTGCAAGGTGACCATCTCCCTGATCCGGGACGGAGCGGGCAGTCCGCTCTACACCCTCGCGATGGTGGAGGACATCACCGAGCAGCGCCGGCTCGGCGACCGCCTGGAGTACCAGGCCCTGCACGACCCGCTGACCCGGCTGCCCAACCGGACCTTCTTCTTCGAACGGCTCGACGCCGCGTGCCTCGCGGTGGCGGTCGGCCCTGCGGGCCGGGGTACGGACGCACCCGTGGGCGGAGGCACCGGCGCTGGAGTCGGCGAGACGGTCGACACCGACGGTGGCCCCCGCTCCGGGGCGGCCGCCGAGGAGGCGGACGAGCGTCGGGTGGGCGTCTGCTACCTGGACCTCGACGGCTTCGCCGCGATCAACGAGACCCTCGGCCACCACATCGGCGACCAGTTGCTGATCGCCGTCGCCACCCGACTGCGGCGCGGGTTCTCCGAGCACGACACCCACCTGGTGGCCCGGATGGGCGGCGACGAGTTCGCCGTCCTGGTGACCGACAGTCAGGGCAGCAACCAGCTGACCGCGCTGGCCACCCGGATCCTCGAAGCGCTGGAACGTCCCTTCGACGTGGCCGGGCACCGGCTGGTGGTGACCGCCAGCGTGGGCGTCGTCGAACGCTCCGTGCACGAGACCACGCCGACCGACCTGGTCAAGGACGCCGACGCCACCCTCTACTGGTCCAAGGCGGACGGCCGGGCCCGCTGGACCCTCTACGACCCCGACCGGGGTGCCCACCAACTGACCCGCCAACTCCTCGCCACCGCACTCCGCCCGGCCCTGGAACGCGGCGAGTTCACCATCGAGTACCAGCCGCTCGTCGGACTCGCCGACGGGGCCGTGCACGGCGCGGAGGCGCTGGTCCGCTGGCGGCACCCCCGCTACGGGACGCTCTCGCCCGACCGCTTCATTCCGCTCGCCGAGGAGTCCGGCGCGATCGTGCCGCTCGGCAAGTGGGTCCTGGAGGAGTCCTGCCGTCAGGCGCAGCGCTGGCTCAGCGAGTTCCCCGACACCGAGACGTTCGTGAGCGTCAATCTGGCCGCCCGCCAGATCTGGGACTCCGACGTGGTCGCCGACGTGGCCCAGGCGCTCGACAGCACCGGCCTGCCGGCCCGGCTGCTGCAACTGGAGATCACCGAGAGCGCACTGCTGGGCCCGGGCGGCCGGCCGTTGCAGGCCTTGCAGGCGCTCGCCGACATGGGCGTCCGGATCGCGATCGACGACTTCGGCACCGGCTACTCCAACCTGGCGTACCTCTCCCGGCTGCCGGTGCACGTCCTGAAGCTGGACGGCACCTTCATCGAGGGCTTCCGCGACCCGGCCCCCGCCGGGAAGACGGAAATCCCCGCCTTCGGCTCCCGCCGGAGCGACGCCGACGAGCAGATCGTCGGCGCGATGGTGCAGTTGGCGCACACCCTCGGCCTGACCGTCACCGCCGAGGGGATCGAGAGCGCGGCGCAGGCCGAGCGACTGCGGCTGACCGGCTGTGACACCGCCCAGGGCTGGTACTTCGCCCGACCCGGCGAGGCCGAACTCGTCGCGGCCATACTCCGGGAGAGCCGCCCCGGGCCGGACGAGCTCCCGGGTGCGGCTCAGCAGTAGCGGTACGGGCGGTGCGGGCCGTGCCGCCCGCGAGGCCCGAGCAGTACGGGCGGTGCGGGCCGTGCCGCCCGCGGGGCCCGAGCGGTACGGGCGGTGCGGGCCGTGCCGCCCGCGGGGCCCGGGCAGCCCGCGGGGCCGTACGGCCCGCTTCCGTCCCCCCGGGGCTCCGCCCGCCCTCGCGCGGGCCGGCGCTACGCCCCGGTCAGCCCGTAGGCCTCGGCGATCAGCCCGTACGAGCGGTGGCGGGCCTCGTGGCCGTGGATGTGCGAGGTGACCATCAGCTCGTCCACCCCGGTCCGCTTGCGCAGGGCCTCCAGCCCGTCGGCGACCTCACCCGGCGCGCCCAGGACGACGTTGCCCAGCCAGTCGTCGACGAAGTCCGCCTCCAGCGGGCTGTACGGGTAGGTCTCGGCCTCCTCCGGAGTGGGGATCGGGCCCGGGTTGCCGCGCCGCAACCGGAGCATCCCCAGCGCCGCCGAGCGGGCCAGCCGGCGGGCGGACGCCTCGTCGTCGGCCGCGACCGCGCTCACCCCGATCAGGGCGTACGGCTCGTCGAGGACGGCCGAGGGGCGGAACGACGAGCGGTAGAGGTCGAGGGCCGGGAGGGTGTTGGTGCTGCTGAAGTGGTGGGCGAACGCGAACGGCAGGCCGAGCCGGCCTGCCAGCTGGGCGCTGAAGCCGGACGAGCCGAGCAGCCAGACCGGCGGCCGCCCGTCGCCCTGGGGGACGGCCGTGAGCCGGGCGTACGGATGACCGGCCGGGAAGTCGCCGTCGAGGAAGTGGGTGAGCTCGGCGAGCTGCTGGGGGAAGTCGTCCGCCCCCTCGGCGAGGCCGCGGCGCAGGGCCCGGGCGGTTGCGGGGTCGGTGCCGGGGGCGCGGCCCAGCCCGAGGTCGATGCGTCCGGGGTGGAGTGCCTCCAGCAGGCCGAACTGCTCGGCGATCGCCAGCGGGGCGTGGTTGGGCAGCATGACCCCGCCCGAGCCGAGCCGCAGCGTCGTGGTGCGGGCCCCGAGGTGGGCCAGGAGGACGGCCGGGGTGGAGCTGGCGACACCGGGCATGCCGTGGTGTTCGGCGACCCAGAAGCGGTGGTAACCCCACTCCTCCGCGCTGCGGGCCAGGGTCGTGGTCGCGGCCAGCGCCTCGGACGGGGTGTAGCCGACACCGACGGTGGCCAGGTCCAGGATGGAGAGCGGCGCGGGCGCGGTACCGCGGGCGGTGCCCCGGATCGCCGCGCCGGTCCGCGGCTCGGAACCGCGCTCCTGGTGGTCCTCGGTGGTCATGCCTCCGCCCTTCTGGCCGCCCGGGCGGCCCGTGGTCGCAGCCGTCGTGGCCGCCGTCTCCGTGGCCGTCGTCCCGGCCGTCTCGAACGGCCGCGCCCTGGGCGACGGCCGTCCCTGCCGACGGACGTCAACCACGCCGCACGGCCGGGTGTTCCCCGTGCCGGGCCCGATGGCCGTCGTCACCGGCCGGGCGTGCGCAGTGCCGCACGCCGGCCGCCTACCGACCGTTCGGCTGACTCAGAGCCAGCAGACGGACACGCGTGGCGACTTCACGCCAGCGCGGGAAGTCGCCAGCCGCAGGCCTCGCGGCCGACGGGCGGCGTCCGGCAGGCTGGAGCCCTGAGCGGATCACCCAACCGGATCCGTCCTCATCAGCAAGGTCATCGGGCTGGACCAGCGCCGATCGATCCCCGCGAGCCCCCGGAGCGGCACCCCGCACCGGGGGCTCACGCCTTTGTCCGTGCCGATGTCCGCGCCTCTGCCTACGCCCCGCCCCGCTCCTTGCCTCGGCCCTGTGAGGTCCGGCACAGCCGGGGTGCTTCATGGCATGAAAAGTCGAGGCGCTAGCGTTGTCCCCTGCAGCCATCTGCTCCCCCGGGCAGCCTGGAGGGAGTCGGACCTTGGACATCGCAGCGGTGATCGGATCCTCATGGATCTGCGCCCTGGCGCTCTTCGCCGTACTGGGCGACGCCTTCCTCCCCTTCATCCCCAGCGGAACGCTCGTCATCCTCGCCGTGCTCAAGACCGCGCAGATAGACGGCGCGCCGCTGCTGCTGGGGCTCGGCGTCGCGGTGGCCTCGTTCCTCGGTGACCTGTTGCTCCTCCAGCTCGCCCGGCGCGGCGCCCCCTCGGTGCAGCGACGGCTCGAACACCGCCCGCAGCTGGCGGCCAGCGTCGCCCGGGTCCAGCAGGCCCTGGAAGGCCGCACCACCGGGGCGGCCGCCGCGATGGTGGTGATCGCACGGTTCGTACCGGCCGGGCGCACCGTCCTCGACCTGGCCATCGGCCACTCCCCCGCCCAGCCGCACCGGTTCCTCCGCTGGTCCGCGCTGGCCGCGCTGATCTGGGCCGCCTACATCGTCACGCTGGGCTGGCTCAACAGCCACTGGTTCGACACCGCATGGCTGAGCCTCGCCGTCTCCTGCACCGCCGCGACCGTGGTCAGCACGGCCATCGCGCGGATCGTTCGCCGCCACCGCCGACTCGCCGCCATCTGACCCCCGTCGGCCGCCCATCCGCGGGTCCGTCTGCCCGCCCTGTCCGCCCTGTCCGCCCGCCTTGCTGCCCGCCTGCCCGCCCGCCCGTCGGCGACAGAGCCGGCCACGGCCCGGGCGCGGACCGTGGGGCGTGGCCCCGGAGATGCCGCCCCGAAGATGCAGCCACGGGATGCAGCGCCGATGAAAGCCGAGCGTCACAGGACGGCAACAGAAGGGCCATCACCGCAGCCCCTGGACTCGCATTCTGCGTATTGACTGTCAAAGGACCTCGGCACCTTGGTGCGCCCTGAGTCCACATGACATGCTGACGGCGGAATAATCATCAATTGCCCGATTTGACCGGTACGGCCCACTGTCGCCATCACCACCCGGCCAGCGGCACCCAGGGGAGACCATGACCAACATCTCGCGCAGGACCGTGCTCAGTGCCACCGCCGCAACCGTGGCCCTCGGCGCAGTGACGGCGTGCTCCAGCGGCGGATCCGGGTCGGGTTCAGGGTCGGGTTCGGGCACGGCTCCCGCCCCGGGCGGCAGCAGCACCGGCAACGGGCCGACGGGCAGCGGCTCCCCGAGCAAGGGGGCGCCCAAGGGAACGCCGATCGGTGACGGCTCCAACTCCGACACCGGCCCCCAGCCGAACCAGCCCAAGGCGGAGAAGCTCAAGCCCGGTGAGCGGCCGCCCCAGTTCGTGGTGTTCTCCTGGGACGGCGCCGGCGCCACCGACGACGGCCAGTTCCCCCGCTTCCTCAAGCTGGCCGAGGAGCACAAGGCCTCGATGACCTTCTTCCTCTCCGGGATCTACACCCTCCCCAAGGGCAAGGCCGACCTGTACCACCCGCCGAAGCACTCGGTCGGCGCGTCCGACATCCCCTACCTGTCGGACGGCGCGGTCAAGAACACCATCAAACTGATCAGCCAGGCCTGGCTGGCCGGCCACGAGATCGGCACCCACTTCAACGGGCACTTCTGCTCGAGCCGCCCGGACGGCAACGGCGTCAACAAGTGGACCCCGGAGGACTGGCAGAGCGAGATCGACCAGGCGATCGGGTTCGTGACGCAGTGGCGGACCAACACCGGCTTCACCGACGTCGACCCGCTCCCCTTCGACTACAGGAAGGAGCTCATAGGCGGCCGCACCCCCTGCCTCGAAGGGCAGAAGGCCCTGCTGCCGACCGCGGCCAAGATGGGGTGGAAGTACGACGCCAGCTCCTCGGGCGGCCAGCAGATATGGCCGCAGAAGGTGCAGGACGGCAAGGTCTGGGACTTCCCGCTGCAGAGCATCCCGTTCCCCGGGCACACCTTCCAGGTCCTGTCGATGGACTACAACATCCTGGCCAACCAGTCGGCCGGCAGCACCAAGGGCGACCCCGCCAAGTACAACGACTGGCGCACCCAGGCCCGGGACTCCTATCTGGCCGGGTTCGACCGCGCGTACAACGGCAACCGCGCGCCGCTCTTCATCGGCAACCACTTCGAGCAGTGGAACGGCGGCATCTACATGGACGCCGTCGAGGAGACCCTCAAGACCATAGCGAGCAAGCCGGACGTCCGGCTGGTCTCCTTCCGGCAGCTGGTCGACTGGCTGGAGGTGCAGGACCAGTCCACGATCCGCAAGCTGCGCTCGCTGAACGTGGGGCAGGCGCCCTCCGGCGGGTGGGAGTCCTTCCTCGGCACCGCCGGCTGAGCGCCGGCCGCAGAGCCCGCGCGACACGACCCGGCGGGAGCAACGCACCGCGGGATCAGCGCAGCACAGAGACAGCGCAGCACGGAAACAACGCACCGCGGGAGCCACGTAGGGCGGGAGCCACGCAGCGCGTGGGCAATACAGCCGCGTGCGCAGCTCCCGTCGGCGAGCGTCGCCGTGGTGGGCCGGCCGGCGCGGCGGTGACTTCGCGCGCTGCCGGCCGGCCCGTAGCAGCGGCCGCTACCCGGCGGCGGGCCCGGTGCCGAGCAGGCGCTGCAGGACGGCCTCGACGCCGGCCCGGCCCCAGAGGATCGAGTAGTGGTTGGTGTCCGGCACCGGTGCCACCGCCACGCGGGCCGGGTCCAGCCCTGCCAGCTCGATCCGCTTGTCGTCGTAGAGGCCCTGCGGCTCGTTGAGCAGGCCGCGCTCCGCCCACAGCAGTTCGCCGGGGCAGGGCAGCCGGTGCACCGCGGCGGCCGCGTCCTGGTCCAGCAGGACCTGCGCGCCGTCGGTCTGCACGGCCTCCAGTACGCAGGAGGAGCGCAGTTCGGGCTCGACACCGACCAGATCACGCTGGGTGTAGGCGTCGATCTCGTCCGACCAGTCGGCGTTGAACGCCGGGTGCTGCTGCCAGAACGCGCGGTAGGCGGCGCGGTCCGGGAAGGTCATCGACAGCCGTGCCAGCGCCGGGCCGAGCACCGCGGCCAGCGCGTCCTCCTCCCGGACGCCCTCCGGCAGCGGGAAGCTGACCGCCCCGTCGACCAGGACGACCCGGCTGACCAGCCCGGGATGCCGCACTGCCGTCAGCGCCGTGATCCAGGCACCCATGGAGTGCCCGACGACCACCGTCGGCCCCAGTCCGAGCTCGGTGATCAGGGCGGCCACGTCGTCCGCGTGCCGGGCCAGGCCATACAGACCGCTCACGGCCCGGCTGGCCCCCCGGCCGCGCAGGTCGGGCGCGAGCAGCGTGGCCCGGCCGGCAAGCCTGCGGGCGACCTCGAACCAGGCGAGTCCGTTGGCGGTGATGCCGTGCACCGCGACGACGGTCGGAGCCCCGGGCACGGTGGCCGGCCAGCGGAGCACGGCCAGGTCCCCACCGGGAACGGGAATCGTCAGCTGCTCGGGATGCGGAAGTGACTGGCTCACGCGGGGCTACCTCCTGAGGGGCGGGCGCTGCGGGCACCGGCGTGGCCGGCGGCCCGGGCCGAGCGGGTGGAGCGGGCGGCGCGGATGCGGGCAGGCAGTCTAGCCAGGCCGCCGGGCAGCAGGTAGACCACGGCGACGAAGAGGCCGCCCAGCAGGAAGAGCGGCTGGGACAGCGGGACGCGCAGGACCGCGGGCAGGCCGGCGACGGCCTCGGAGTTGGCGAGGTCGCCGAGCCGGTGGCCGGCCCAGGTGTAGATGACGCCGCCGAGCAGCGGCCCCCAGCGCGTGCCGGAGCCGCCGAGGACGACCATGACCAGCAGTGAGAGCGTGGCGTCCGAGGTGGCGGCCTGCGGCGTGGCCCCACCGGTCAGCAGGAGGTAGACCACCCCGCCCACGGCGGCCAGGGCTCCGGCGAGGACGAAGGCGATCAACTTGTAGCCGTAGGGGCGGAGTCCGAGCACCTCGACCCGGCGCTCGTTCTCCTTGATGCCCTCCCAGACCCGCCCGGCCGGGGAGCCGACGGCCCAGTGGACCGCGGCCAGGGTGAGCACCAGGTAGGCGACGGCGATCCAGTAGAGGTTGGCAGTGTTCTCGATGCCCAGGAAGGCGGAGGGCAGTTGGTCGGCGGGCGCCGACCGGCCCTCCTCACCACCGGTGATGCCGCCGGGGTTGCGTTGGACGAGGATCGAGCCGGCCTGCGCGAAGGCGAGGGTGACCATGGAGAATCCGATGCCCGTGACGCGGAGGCTGACCGAGCCGAGCAGCAGGGCAAGCACGACGGCACAGGCGACGCCGAACAGCGCCGCGGCGGCGAAGGGGAGTTGGAGCTCCAGCATGCCGAGGTTGGTGGCGTAGAGGCCGGTCGCGAAGTAGAGCGCATGGCCGAAGGAGAGCAGTCCGGTACGGCCGAGCAGGAGGTCGTACCCGGTGGCGAGGCCCCCGTAGAGCAGGCACAGGGCGATGAGTTGGAGGCTTCCGGGGCTGCCGAGCGGGCCGTCGAGCAGTCCCGGGACGGGAAGCGCACTGTATGGGGCGACAAGGAGCAGGATCAGCAGGGCGATCGGCCACCAGCGTAGCGCTCTGTGCACCACTGTCGAGCTCTCGGTGATTGATTCACCTGTTCGAGGGATGGCGCCGGCCTCGCCCGTCCGTCCAGAATGTCTCTCGGCAGGGCCGGTGTCAGTGGTCCCTGCTGAAGTGGCGGCAGTGCGGTCGGCCGCGGTGCCACCGGTGCTCGTGGTGGGGGTGTTGGTGCTCACGCGAGCCTCCCGGTGAGTCCGCGGGGTCGTACGAGGAGGAGGACGGCCAGCAGGACGACGACCGACAGGTCGCCGAGCCCTGCAGCGGTGTAGTAGTTGGCGAACTGCTGGACGAGGCCGACGCACACCGAGGCCACGGCGGCCCCGGTGACGGAGCCCATGCCGCCCATCACGACAACAACAAAGGCGAAGATGAGCAGGCTGGTCCCCTGGCCGGGGTTGACCGAGCCGAAGTAGAGGCCGCCGAGGGCACCGCCGAGAGCGGCGGCGGCGCCACCGATGGCGAAGACGAGGGTGAACGCCCTGCGGACGTCGATGCCGAGCGCCGTGACCATCGCCCGGTCCTCGACGCCGGCGCGGACGATCAGCCCGTAGCGGGTACGGGCGAGGAACAACCGGAGAACGAGCAGCACCAGGGCCGCCGCGGCCACCAGCACGAAGCGGTTGACCGGGACGGTCGCGCCGAGCAGGTGCCAGGTGCCGGAGAGCAGTTCCGGCTGCGGGAAGGGGCGGGCGTCCGCGCCCCAGATGCCCATCAGGAGAGCGGGCACGGCCAGCCCGACGCCGACGGTCGCGAGGATCTGGTCGCGGGGCCGGCTGTAGAGCGGCCGGATCAGGAAGAGCTCCAGCAGGACGGCGGCGGCCGTCCCGACCAGCGTGCCGAACGGCACGGAGAGCCAGAACGGGAAGCCGGCCTCGGCGCCAGCCCACCAGGTGGCATAGGCGCCGATGGAGAGCAGGGCGCCGTGAGCGAAGTTGAGCACGTCCATCAGACCGAAGATCAGCGAGAGACCGGAGGCCACCAGGAAGTACAACGCACCCAGACCGAGACCGGTACAGGTAAGGAGGACGATCGTGTCCATCAGGGGTTCACCTCCGTGGTGACAGCGGGGCCGGACGGCACCTGACCGGCGACCGCGGAACCGGTCACCGCGGAACCGGTCGCTCCGGAGCCGGTCACCGCGGGACCGGGTCCGGCTCCCGGCCGGCGGCCGCCGACGCCCAACAGTCGGCGGGCGGCCTCCTCGTCGGCCAGCAGTTCGGCGGTGTCGCCCCGGTGGGCGGTGCGGCCGTCGGCCAGCACGGCACAGGTACCTGCCAGTCGGCGAACGAGGGCGAGGTTCTGCTCGACCAGGAGGACGGGCACGGCCTCGGCCGCGCGCGCCAGCACGTCGGCCACCTCGGCGACGATCTTCGGCGCCAGGCCCTTGGTGGGCTCGTCGGCGATGATCAGCCGGTTGCGGTTGAGCAGGGTCCGGCCGATGGCCACCATCTGCTGCTGGCCACCCGAGAGCGTGCCCGCCAACTGGGCGGCCCGCTGCTTGAGTTCGGGAAAGAGTTCATGAACGAGGTGATAGGCGGGCTCGGCATCACGGTCCCGTTCGGCCAACCGCAGGTTCTCGGCGACGGTGAGGCCCGCGAAGATCCCCCGGTCCTCGGGGGCGTACCCGATGCCGTGACGGACCACCAGGTGCGTGAGCAGAGAGGAGAGTTCGGCACCAGCGAACAGGACGCTGCCGGTGCGCGGTACCAGGCCCATCACGGCCTTGACCGTGGTGGTCTTGCCGGCGCCGTTGCGCCCCAGCAGCGCGGTGACCCCGGTCGGCGCCACGTCGAAGTCGACCCCGTGCAGAATGTGCAGCCCGTCGATGACCACCCGCAGATCGCGAACGGAGAGGAGGGCCCCACCAGGAGCCGACGCACCGGATGGATCGGACGTCCCGCGCGCACGGGACGCACCGGGCGCACGGGACGCACCGCGGGCACCCGACGCACCGACGATGCCGGACGCACCGGCCCCGGCGGCATCCGCGGTACCGGCGGCACCGTCCGCCATGCCGGCAGCAACGCCTGCGGAGGAGGCGGGAACAGGAGAGTCGGTCACAGCGCCTCGCCCAGGTAGGCCTGTTGCACGGTGGCGTCCGCCATCACTGCCTCAGGGGTGTCCAGTGCGAGCAGCGTGCCGTGGTGCATCACGGCCAGGCGGTCGGCCAGGCCGAGCAGGACGTCCATGTGATGCTCCACCATCAGTACGGTGCGGCCGAGGTCGCGGTGCACCGAGCGGATCAGCTCGGTGAGGGCCGGCACCTCCTCCGCACTCACCCCGGCCATCGGCTCGTCCAGCAGGATCAGCCGCGGGTCGGAGACGAGCAGGACGGCGAGTTCGAGTTTGCGCTTCTCGCCGTGGGAGAGGGCGCTCGCCAAGGTGTCGGCCCGGTGCGCGAGTTCGGTCCGTTCCAGGGTCCGGGCCACCTGGTCCGCGTAGCGGTCGGCGCGGCGCCAGATCCGGTACGAGGCCCGCGGCCCGGCCGCCGCCTGCGCGGCCAGGCGGACGTGGTCGGCCACCGTCATGCCCGGCCAGAGGGAGGAGGTCTGGAAGGTGCGGCCGAGCCCTCGGCGCGCCCTGGCGTGAACGGCCTCGGCGGTGATGTCGGCACCGTCGAGTTCGAGGGTGCCGTGGCTCGCCGGGTAGATCCCGGAGATCAGGTTGAAGAGGGAGGTCTTACCGGCGCCGTTGGGCCCGATGAAGGCGATGAACTCGCCCTCCCCCACCGAGAGGGAGACGTCCTCGACGATCGGCACACCGCGAACGGACCAGCCCAGGCCGGTGAGCCGCAGCACCGGCGGGGCCGTGGCGGCCGAAGATACGGCCCCGGGAGGCGAAACCGTGGCCCGGGTGGGCGGGGGTGTGCCCATCGCGGACGGAGCAGGACCGGTCACCGGGATCAGCCCGCCATCGGGGTGACCGGGGGCGCCGCCTCGTCCGCGGTCAGCGTCTTCTCCACGGACGGCTTGGCGGCGGCGCCGGTGCCGGTCAGCCGGACCTGGAACATCGGCTGGAGCAGGGCGTGATCCTCGGCACGCACCGTGGCCCGGCCCTTCACCCCGTCGAAGCTCCAGCCCTCCAGCGACTTCACCAGCGCCGAAGTGTCGTCGGCCGAGCCGTGGTTGGCCTCGATCGCGTGCACGATCATCTGGGCGGCGGTGAAGCCGTCCGGGGTGAAGATGTCGGACTTGCCGCCGCCGGCGGTGACGGCCTCATCCATGGCCTTCTCCACCGGGGTGCCGGCGGCCCCGCCGAAGTAGTGGTTCAGGAAGGAGATCTTCTCGCCCGCCGCTCCGAAGAGCGGGTAGGAGGCGGCGAGGTCGAGGCCGGTGACGACCTTGGTCTCGGCGAACACGTCCTGCTGGTTCAGCGCCGTCCACAGGGCGGCCGAGGTGTCGCCGGCCCAGGCGACGAACAACAGGTCGGGCTTGGCGGTCTTGGCCTGGGTGGCGAACGGGGTCAGGTCGGTCGCGCTCGGCGGCGCGAGCACCGCTTCGACCGTGGCGCCCTGGGCGCCGAGCACCGCCTTCACGGCGGCCACGTTGGCCTGCCCGAAGGCGTTGTCCTGAGCGAGCACGGTGACCTTCCTGCCCTTGGCATCACCGATGAACGAGGCCGCGGTCCTGATGTCCTGGTAGGACTGGCGGCCGGAACGGAAGGTGTACTTGTTCAACCCGGTGACCTTGTCGGCGGCGGCCGGGCCACTGATGAACAGCACCTTGTTCTGGGCTGCGATCGGGCCGACCTGGAGGGCGACACCCGAGGCGGTGGAGCCGGCCAGGATCTTGTGGCCCTTGCCGATCAGGTCCTTGGCGGCCGACACCGCCTTGGCCGGGTCGCCCGCGTCGTCCTGCTCCTCGAACTCGATGTTGTGCCCGTCGACCGCGCCGGTGCCCTTGGTCGCGTAGTTCAGGCCGGCCTTGAAGCCCTCCAGGTACTGCTTGCCGTACGCGGCCAGCGGCCCGGTCTTGGAGTACACCAGGCCCACCTTGACCGGGCTCTTGGAGCCGCCACCGTCCGCAGCGGTGGTGCCCGCCGTTCCCGCCTTGGCGCAGCCTGCCGCCAGGAGGGCGCAGGCGGCGATCGCGGCGAGTCTGCGGACCGGTCCGGCGGCCGCCGCGCGGGCCGGTCCCGCAGCCGGCGCCGCGGCCTCGGTTGCGGCTGCACCCGTGGGGGCACCGGAGGCGGTCCTGGTGAGGGCTGTCGAGCTGCGCATGGTGACCGACTCCTGAGGGTGCTGCGGGGGTGGATGCCGGAACCGTAGGTGTGGTGTGAAGGCGGCGACATGTGCCCGGACGACGCATCAGCCCGCCCGGATATGGCTGCGGCCGCCATACCACCGAGCCGGTGGCCCCCCGACGCCCCTCCGGTGTGGCCCGTCGCCATGTGTGCGTGTACGTGCGTGGCGGAACCCGCCATGGCACGGGCGGGCCGTGCGCGGCGACGGTGGTGGGGGAACGAGGCCCTCCCCTTCCTCCACCCGCTCCCCCGTTCACCACACCCCCTCACGAGGTGACCCCTTGGACAAGGTCCTGGACTCCGCCGCCGCCGCGGTCGGGGACATCCCCGACGGAGCGGTGCTGGCCGTCGGAGGCTTCGGTCTCTGCGGCATCCCCAGCACCCTGATCGGCGCCCTGGCCGCCACGGACACCACCGGCCTGCGGGTGGTGTCCAACAACTGCGGGGTGGACGACTGGGGGCTCGGCCTGCTGTTGCGCGCGGGGCGGATCGCCAGGATGACCTCGTCGTACGTCGGCGAGAACAAGGAGTTCGCCCGTCAGTACCTCTCCGGCGAGCTGGAGGTGGAGCTGACGCCGCAGGGCACCCTCGCCGAGCGGCTGCGGGCCGGCGGCGCCGGCATCCCGGCGTTCTTCACCCCGGCCGGGGTCGGCACCCAGGTCGAGGAGGGCGGACTGCCCTGGCGGTACGGGGCGGACGGCTCGGTGTCGCTGGCCTCACCACCGAAGGAGGTCCGGGAGTTCGGCGGCCGCCGCTACCTGCTGGAGGAGGCCATCACCGCCGACTTCGCGCTGGTGCGCGCCGAAGTGGCGGACCGGCACGGCAACTGCGTCTTCCACGCCGCCGCCCGGAACTTCAACCCGCTCTGCGCGGCGGCCGGCCGGATCACCCTGGTCGAGGCGGACCGGATCGTCGAACCGGGCGAGCTGGGCCCGGACGCCGTCCACCTCCCCGGCGTCTACGTCGACCGGGTGGTCGCCGCCGACCCCGCGGACCGCCGCATCGAGCGCCGGACCGTTCGCACCGCACTCCAGGAGGCCTGACCCGATGCCCGCCGAGATCTCCACTCGCACGTCCACCGGGATGTCCACCGGGCCGACCGCGGAGCCGGTCGCAGATCCGGCCGCAGATCCGGCCGCAGATCCGGCCGCGGAGCCGGCCGCGAAGAGGTCCGCCGAGGCGCCTGCCCGACCCGCCGAGGCGCCCGCCCCACTCGACCCGAGGAACGCGGTCGATCCCGGAAACGCCGTCACCGCAGGAAACGCGGTCGCCCCCCGGCACGCGCCCGATCCCCGGAACGCGCTCGCCGCGCGGGCCGCCCGGGAGCTGCGGAACGGCCAGTACGTCAACCTGGGCATCGGACTGCCGACCCTGATCCCCAATCACCTTCCGCCCGGCGTCCATGTGGTGCTCCACTCCGAGAACGGCATCCTCGGCGTCGGCCCGTTCCCCGAGGACGGGACCGAGCACCCCGATCTGATCAACGCGGGCAAGGAGACCGTGACGGTCGCCGCCGGGGCCTCGTACTTCGACTCTGCGTTCTCCTTCGGCATGATCCGGGCGGGCCGGATCGACGTCTCGGTCCTGGGGGCGATGCAGGTCTCGGCCGCCGGGGACCTCGCCAACTGGATGATCCCGGGCAGGATGGTCAAGGGCATGGGTGGCGCCATGGACCTCGTGCACGGCGCGCGGCGGCTGATCGTCGTCATGGAGCACACCGCGAAGGACGGTTCACCGAAGCTCGTCGACGAGCTCTCACTTCCGGCGACCGGCCGAGGGGTTGTCGACCGCATCGTCACCGACCTCGCGGTCATCGACGTCACGCCGGACGGACTGCACCTGGTGGAGACGGCGCCGGGGGTGGGGTTCGAGGAGGTCCAGGCGGCAACCGGGCCGCGCCTTCGGCGGACCGGCTGAGGGCGGCACCCGAGCGACACCCGCCCGAGCAACAGCCGCCCGGCGCAACACCCGCCCGAGAACCAGCCGCCCGAGAACCAGCCGCCCGGCACGACACCAACCCCAGCAATACCCACCCGGAGCGGCACCCGCCCCGAGAAGCACCCGCCCCGAACGCCATCCGCCGAGGGGACAAGGACACGAAGGCCGGACTGCCTGCGCGGCAGCCCGGCCTTCGCGCATTCTTTCGACCGGCCCGGAATGCCGGACGCGTGAATCCGCCCAATAGCACCATCGGCGACCCGAATGGCCGGGAACCGTCATATCTTCATGCTTGCGCAATGATCATTTCTCGGATCGGTTGCGATCACGCCTGCGCTCCGGGAGAGTTGGGGAAGCCAAGGGTTCCGCACCCCCGGAGGGGAGTCCGGGGAACGATGCGGGGACCCTGCATTCGAGGTAGCCGCGCAGCCACACAACAAAATCGATCGTACACGTTTTACTGATTGACGGCCCGGAAACCGCCTGGATACAGCGCGGTTCACCGGGCGGTGTTCTGCTTCGAAGGCAAGGCTCCGGGGGGAGCGGTCGGTCCCTGCGCGCAGGTCGCAGCGCGGGACTCCCAGTCCGTACACCCCCGGTCGGAGCACGCACGAACCGGCCGGTCCACGCGGCCGGTCACGGGGGGAGCCACACATGATCAAGCCGTTCTCACGACAGACGGACGCCCAGTTCCGAACCGCCCCGGAGAACCCCGGCCCAGGCGCACCCGCCCCGGCGGCGACCGCCCCGCACGGCGCGGTCGAGGCCGACCTGCGCTCCTTACCGGTCCCCGAAGCCCCTTACGACTACGCCCACTTCAGCCGCCTGGCCGGTCCGGCCACCACGCCCGACCCGCCGGACCACGCCTTGCCGCAGGACCACCACTCCCCCGAAGCAGCCGCCGCGCCGGCGCCCTACCGCGTCCGGTACCGCAGCCTCCTGCGCCGCGAGCCGCACCGGCTCCGGGCGGCGCTCCTCCTGCTGACCGCGCCACTGGTCGAGGCGGTGCTCCTGGTCTGGCTGCTGCTCCCGGACCACTGGCCGGTCCGGCCGGGCGAGACGCACGCCTGGCTGCTGCTCGGCGACAAGGTGATGATCGGGATCATCGCGGTGGTCGAGATGTTCCGGCTGGTCAACGTCGTCTCGAACGCCCACGCCACCCTGGTCGCCCGCGATCCCGTCCCGGTCACGCCGGAGGCGGGCACCCGAGTCGCGTTCATCACCACGTGTGTGCCGGGCAAGGAGCCGCCGGAGATGGTGCGCGCCACGCTCACCGCCGCGCTGGCCGTCCGGCACGACGGCCCGTACGACGTCTGGCTGCTCGACGAGGGAAACGATCCTGCCATGCGCGCGCTCTGCTCCGAGCTGGGCGCGCGGCACTTCAGCCGGCGCGGGGTCAAGCAGTGGAACCAGCCCAGGGGCCGGTTTCGCGCCAAGACCAAGCACGGCAACTACAACAGCTGGCTCCAGGCCCACGGCGGCGGCTACGACTTCTGGGTCTCGGTGGACACCGACCACGTCCCGCTGCCCGAGTTCTGCGAGCGGATGCTCGGCTACTTCCGTGACCCGGACGTCGCGTTCGTGGTCGGGCCGCAGGTGTACGGGAACTACCGCAGCTCCGGTTCGGCGGTCACCAAGTTCTCGGAGAGCCAGCAGTTCCTCTTCCACGCGCTGATCCAGCGGGCCGGGAACCGTTACGGCGCACCGATGTTCGTCGGCACCAACAACGCCGTGCGGATCAGCGCACTGCAGTCGATCGGCGGGCTGTACGACTCCATCACCGAGGACATGGCGACCGGCCTGGAGTTCCACCGCCGCCGGAACCCGGCCACCGGTGCGCGCTGGACGTCGGTCTACACGCCGGACGTGCTGGCGGTCGGCGAGGGGCCGTCGTCCTGGACCGACTTCTTCTCCCAGCAGCTGCGGTGGAGCCGGGGCACCTACGAGACCCTCCTCACCCAGTACTGGCGGGCGGCCTGGAGGCTGTCGCCCGGCCGGCTGCTCAACTACACGCTGATGGTCTGCTTCTACCCGATGGCGGCACTGACCTGGCTGCTCGGCGGGGTGTCGAGCGTGCTCTACCTGGGATTCGGGGCGTCGGGCGTCCACGTGTCGTCCGAGATCTGGATGATGTTGTACAGCGACGCGGCCGCCCTCCAGGTGCTGCTCTACACCTGGAACCGCAAGCACAACGTGAGCCCGCACGAGCCGGCCGGGTCGTCCGGAGTGGCGGGCATGGTGATGTCGGCCCTCTGCGGGCCGATCTATGCAGCATCGTTTCTGCAAGCGGCGCTTCGCCTTCGCAGTCGCTTCGTGGTGACACCGAAGGGCGACTCGGCCAGCCCCGACCGGTTGGCGACGTTCCGGATCCATCTCTTCTGGGCGCTGGTGTTCGGCGGCGCGGTCACCGCCTCCTTCTTCACCGGCCACGGCCACGTCGCCATGCGCACCTGGGCCTGCCTGGCGTTCCTCCTCAGCGTGCTGCCGATCCTCGTGCTGGCCGCCGACGCCGTCCGGCGCCACCGGGCCCGGCCGACGTCCACCCTCTCGGTCACCGGCGCCGCGACGACAGCGACAGCGACAACGACGACAGCGACGACGATGACCGCGACCGTAACGGCGACCGCAACGACGATGACCGCGACCGCGACGACCTCACCGGCGGCAGCGACGGCAACGACACCCACCGCCGCAGCGGTCGTCCCGCCCCAGGGGCGCGCCGCGACCGTCCCGGCGCCCACCAGCACACGCTGAACCGCACCCGTAGCAGGAGGGGACAAGCACCGTGAAGATCCGCAACGCCGGCCGCACCAGGCGGTTCGCCCTCGGCAGCACGGTCGCGCTGACCGTCGCCGGGATGAACGCACCGGCCGTGCTCGGCTTCGCCAACGCGCAGTACCACGACTACGTGATCAACCGTCCCGAGTACAAGGCCGAGTACGGCCACTGGCAGACCTTCGTCCTCCCCGCCGAGTTCCGGGTCAACGCCATCCATGCCAGCCTCCTGCGCACCGGAAAGGTGCTGATCATCGCCGGCTCCGGCAACGA
Source organism: Kitasatospora sp. NPDC056181 (assembly GCF_042266225.1). Taxonomy (NCBI): domain Bacteria; kingdom Bacillati; phylum Actinomycetota; class Actinomycetes; order Kitasatosporales; family Streptomycetaceae; genus Kitasatospora; species Kitasatospora sp. NPDC056181. The sequence continues at coordinate 22,308 of NZ_JBHJUK010000047.1, read as the reverse complement.
CCAGCGCAGCTTCGACGCGGGCAGCTTCAAGAGCGTGCTCTGGGACCCGGCCAAGAACACGTACAAGCTGGTCCCGACCCCGGCGGACATGTTCTGCGGAGGCCACACCGCGCTGCCCGACGGGCGGCTGCTGGTGGCCGGCGGCACCCAGCGCTACGAGGCGCTGGACGGTGCGGTGAAGAAGGCTGCGGGCACCATGCGGGTGCGCAACGAGAACCCGGACGCGGCCCGGACCTTCCCGAAGGGCACCGTGTTCACGGCGCCGAACGGCCGCGAGTACGTGTCCACCGCCGAGGTGACCGTTCCGGCCGCGCTGAAGACCGGCGGCGGCGACCGGACCGTCGTGAAGGCCAGCGAGCAACACGTCTTCGTGGAGGCGGTGGCGCAGGGCACCGGGTACGTCAACAACTCCCCCGCCCAGTACGCGATCAAGGGCCTGAGCGGCGCCGAGGCCCGGAACCTCTACGGCATGGCCGATCGCATGACTCTGGAGAAGCAGGACTTCCAGGGCATCCGCGCCGCCTTCGAGTTCAACCCGGACACCGAGCTCTACGAGCGGGTGACCGACATGGCGTACGCGCGCTGGTACCCGACCCTCACCGGGCTGGGGGACGGGCGGGTGGTCACCGTCTCGGGGCTGGACGACACGGGGCAGATCCTCAGCGGCAACGACAACGAGATCTATGACCCGGCGGACAAGACCTGGTCCAAGGCGCCCGACCGCTACTTCCCCACCTACCCGTCGATCTTCCTGACCGCCTCCGGCAAGCTCTTCTACTCCGGTTCCAACGCGGGCTACGGCCCGGCGGACAAGGGCCGCGAGCCAGGGCTCTGGGACTTGAAGGACAACGGCTTCCAGCAGGTGCCGGGACTTCGCGACCCGGCTCTCACCGAGACCTCGTCCTCGGTGCTGCTGCCGCCCGCCCAGGCGCAGAAGGTGATGGTGCTCGGTGGCGGCGGCGTCGGCGAGTCCCCGCTCTCCACCGCCCGCACCGACATCGCCGACCTCTCCGCCGGCAAGCCGGTCTTCACCCCGGGCCCGGACCTGCCGGCCGGCGGCACCCGCTACCTCAACAGCGTGATCCTGCCCGACGACACCGTGTTCACCACCGGCGGTTCCAGCGACTACCGGGGCAAGCACAAGAGCGACCTGCTCAAGGCGCAGGTCTACCACCCGGACACCAACACCTTCACCACCGCCGCCGAGCCGACCGTCGGACGGAACTACCACTCCGAGGCGCTGCTGCTGCCGGACGGCCGGGTGGTCGTCCTCGGCTCCAACCCGCTCTTCGCCGACAAGGCCGACACCGAGCCGGGCACCTTCGAGCAGCGGATCGAGATCTACACGCCGCCGTACCTGTTCCACGGCGAGCGCCCGCAGCTGACCGACGCGCCGGCCGCCGCGAGGCTCGGCGCGACCGTCACGGTGAAGTCCCCCAAGCCGGACGGGGTGGTCACCGCCAAGCTGGTCCGGCCGAGTTCGGTCACCCACGCGACCGACGTCGAGCAGCGGTCGGTCGCCCTGGACGTCGGCGCGCGCTCGGACGGCGGCGTCGCGCTCACCCTGCCCGGCAACCCGAACCTGCTGCCGCCGGGCTGGTACATGCTGTTCGTGACGGACGGCGCCGGCACCCCGTCGGTGGCCCGCTGGATCAAGGTGACCCCGTAGCCGGCCCGGCCCCGGGGTGAGCGCACGGGGTGAGCGCACGAGGTGAGCGCACGAGGTGAGCGCACGAGGTGAGCGCACGAGGTGAGCACACGGCCCGTCCCGAAGGCGCCGCACCGCCGGCCCGGACGGGTCAGGCGCCCCCGCGCGCCAGCCCCAGGGCGTACGGCAGCCAGAACTCGCCCGCCCGGGGCTCGCCGCGGCCGCACTCGCCGTCGGACTCGCCGGGGTTCTTGATCCAGAGGTAGGCGTCGACGCCGGCCCGGCCGGTCCCGGTGGTGGGCGGTTCGCCGAGCGCGCGGCCGGGCGGGTTGCACCAGGCGTCGCCGCTGAGCGGGCCGTTGCCGTTGCGGCTGGTGTCGATCACGAAGTGCTTCCCGCCCAGCGCGGTGGAGAGTTCCGTGCCGTACGCCGCGCTCCGGTCGGTCCCGTAGAAGTTGGAGACGTTGACCGCGAAACCGTCCGCCACCGCGACGCCGGACTTCCGCAGCGCGTCGGCCATCGCCGACGGGTCCTGCGCCCAGCCCGGGTTGCCCGCGTCCAGGTAGACGCGCACCTGCGGGCGCTTCTTCAACTCCTGTACGGCGAAGGCCAGCAGGCCGTACCGCTCGGCGGCGGACGCGCCCTTCACCCCGCAGGAGTCGAGGGTGTGCGCCACGGCGTCGGGCTCCAGCACCACCCACGCCCTGCGGTCGCCCAGCGCCTCCGCCAGGCCGCTGATCCAGGAGCGGTAGGCGGCGGCGTCCGACGCACCGCCGGCCGAGTACTGGCCGCAGTCACGGTGCGGGATGTTGTAGACGACGAAGACGGGCGTGCGGTCCACGGCGGCGGCCCGACGGCCCACCTGCTCGACGATGCCCTTGGCCGCCTGGTCGCCGAGCCACTGCGAGGACGGCTGGGCGGCGATCTTCAGCAGGGTGTCGGCCTCGGCCGCCCGGCTCTGGCTGCGCAGGGCGACGAGCTGCTGGGCGGCCGCGGTCTGGTCGGAGACGTAGAAGGTCTGCCCGGGCAGCTGGGCGAGCCCGGCGGCGGACGACCCGCCGGAAGCGGTTCCCCCCGAGCCAGCCGCACCGGCCGAACCCGCGCCGCCCGCCGCACCGGCCCCGGTGGACGCGGGCGCCGCACCCGTACCGGAACCGCCCCCCGGACCGCCCCCCGAACCCCCTGACGCAGCACCGCCGTTGCACCCGGCAACACCCGCCATCAGCCCCAGCAGTGCTGCCCCCACAGCCAGCCGGAACCCTGCTCCTCGCCCTACCCGGCGCACGACCGCCCCTCCCCAGACCCGGTCCGGCGACCCGGCCGGCACCCAGCTTCGCACACCGGGTACCGGCCGGCAGCCGAGGCCGGTGAACAGCGGACGGCAACGGGGGGCAGACGAAGCGTCAGCCCGGCGCGGTGCGGCCGGCGTACGGTCAGCCCTGCTTCAGGTTCGGCACCTGCCAGTCGATCGGGTCGACGCCGAAGCCGTCCAGCGCCTCGTTGATCTGGGAGAACGGCCGGCTGCCGAAGAACAGCTTGGCCGAGAGCGGCGACGGGTGCGCGCCCTGGACCACCACGTGCTTGGAGGTGTCGATCAGCGGCAGCTTCTTCTTCGCGTAGTTGCCCCAGAGCACGAAGACCACCGGCTCCTCGCGCGCGCTCACCGCCTTGATCACGGCGTCGGTGAACTTCTCCCAGCCCTTGGCCTTGTGCGAGTTCGCCTCGTGCGCGCGCACCGTGAGCACCGCGTTGAGCAGCAGCACGCCCTGCTCGGCCCAGTGCATCAGGTAGCCGTTGTCCGGGGCCGGGATGCCGAGGTCGGCGTCCAGCTCCTTGAAGATGTTGCGCAGCGACGGCGGCGTCTTGGTGCCCGGCAGCACGGAGAAGCTCATACCGTGGGCCTGGCCGTCGTCGTGGTACGGGTCCTGGCCGAGGACGAGCACGCGGACCTTCTCGTACGGGGTGGCCTCCAGCGCGGAGAACTCCTGCCCGCTCGGCGGGAAGATCTGGTGCTCCGCGCGCTCGGCCGCCACGAAGGCCGCCAGCTCGGCGAAGTACGGCTTCTCCGTCTCTCCGCCCAGCACCCCGCGCCAGGACTCGGGCAGCTCCAGCCCGGAACCCGCGCCGGCCTCGACCGCTCCAGCCTCGCTCACGCCCGCCTCGACCGCTTCCGCCTCGACCGTGTCCGTCACGACATCAACCTCCCACCGGACGGCCGCTCACCGCCGCACCGCCCCGACCTCGGACGCACCACGACCCTGCGCCGCACGCCCTCTTTCCACCCCGAACGCTACACAGCCCGACTGACACTTCACTCCGCCGGAGCCACCGGGGCCGCCGGAGCCGCCTCGGTCACCGGGGCCGCCACGGTCGCCGCGGCCACCGGGGCCACCGGGGCCACCGGGGCCACCCCGGCAGAGCGGGCGGCCGCCCGCTCCACCCTCACGTGCTCGACCACGTTCAGCGCCACCAGCAGCACCGCCAGCGTCACCAGCACCGCGATCGCCGGCAGCCGCACCATCACCGGGGCCAGCCCGAGCACCACCAGCGCCGCCACGATCCGCGTCGTCGACACCGCGCGGAACATCATCCACCGCGTGTAGCCGAAGGTCAGCAGGTAGAGCCCGCAGCCCCCGTACAACAGCGCCACCGAGCCCGCCCCGAGCGCCCGCCGCGGGTCGGCCACCGTCTCGCCGAAGCCGACCGCGACCGCGATCACCCCGGCCACCAGCGCCAGGTGCCCGTACTGGAAGACCCGGCGGATCACGTCCCGGCGGGAGTCCGCGACGGTGACGGCGTGCCGCATGGCGTCCGCCGCGTAGACGAAGTACTGCCACCAGAGCCCGCAGGAGATGGTGAACGCCGAAGCCACCGCGACCAGTTCAGCGGCGTCGAGCCGGGCTCCGGCGGCCGTGGCGCCGATCCCGACGATCGACTCGCCGAGCGCCACCAGCAGGAACAGCGCGAACCGCTCCGGCATGTGCGACGGGTTGTACGCCACCCTGGCCAGCCGGTTGCGGAACAGGACCGGTCCGGACAGGTCGCAGAGCGCCGCCAGCGCCCAGAGCACCAGCCGCGGCCCGTCCGGCAGCAGCCCGCCCACCAGCAGCAGCGGTCCGCTGACCAGCACCCCCACGCCGTACGGCCCGCGCCAGACGCCCGGAACGCGGATCAGCAGCACCAGCAGCACCACGCGGGCCGCCCAGTACCCGGCGCCCAGCAGCACACCCCGGCCCTCGTAGGCGCCGGGCACCGCCAGCGCCATGAAGAGGCCGGCCAGCCCGACGGCGAGGATGCCGATCCGGTCCCGCGGGGTGTCCACGTCGCGGATGTTGGCCTGCACGGTGGTGCCGACCCAGCACCAGTAAACCGGCACGAACACCACGAGGGCCCGCACGACGCCGGTCCAGTCGTGGTGGTGGTGCAGCAGGCCGGATACCTGGGTGATCGCGAAGACGAAGACCAGGTCGAAGTAGAGCTCCGCCCACGTGACCCGTTTCTCGTCGGTGAACCGCTCGGTGAACCGCTCGGCGGCCTCCCCGTTGGCCTCCCCGTTGGCCTCCCCGTCGGACTCCCCCGAGGACGCCCCTGTGGACTGCTCGCCGGACTCCGCCGTCGTGCTCATCCGCCCCTCCCCCTCCTCCGCACACGCAACAGCTGACCGAAACACGCGGGCCCCACCCCGGCCGACGGCCAGGGCAGGGCCCGGAGAAAGAAACTGTGGAGAGGCTAGACCAGCTCCACCAGGTCCGCGACCGAGTTGACCACCCGGGTCGGCCGGTACGGGAAGCGCTCCACGTCGGCCGCGGCGGTCAGACCGGTGAGCACCAGGATGGTCTCCATGCCGGCCTCCATGCCCGCCACGATGTCGGTGTCCATCCGGTCGCCGATCATGACGGCGGTCTCCGAGTGGGCGCCCGCCGTGTTCAGCGCCTCGCGCATCATCAGCGGGTTGGGCTTGCCGACGAAGTACGGCTCGACGCCGGTCGCCTTGGTGATCAGGGCCGCGACCGAACCGGTGGCCGGCAGCACGCCCTCGGTGGACGGACCGGTCTCGTCCGGGTTGGTGCAGATGAAGCGGGCGCCCTGGTTGATCAGGCGGATCGCCTTGGTGAGCGCCTCGAAGCTGTAGGTGCGGGTCTCGCCGAGGACGACGTAGTCCGGGTTGTTGTCCGTCAGCACGTAACCGGCCTGGTACAGCGCGGTGGTGAGGCCCGCCTCACCGATCACGTACGCGGTGCCACCCGGGCGCTGGCCCTTGAGGAACTTGGCGGTGGCCAGGGCCGAGGTCCAGATGCACTCCTCCGGCACCTCCAGGCCCATGCCTGCCAGGCGGGCGCTGAGGTCGCGCGGGGTGTAGATCGAGTTGTTGGTCAGCACCAGGAACGGCTTGCCGGACTCCCGCAGCCGGCGCAGGAACTCCTCCGCGCCGGGGATCGGCGTGCCCTCGTGGATGAGGACGCCGTCCATGTCGGTCAGCCAGGACTCGATGGGCTTGCGGTCTGCCACGTGCGTGTCTCCCGAAGTCTTGCAAGGGTCTTGCTCTTGCAACGTCTAGCGATGGTCGTACGGAATCTGCGGCGCACCGCCGTCACCGTTGCGCCTCCCACCGGCCGGACCCTCCTCGGGACACCGGACCGCCGGGGGTACTGCTGGCTGCCCCAACGGGGCACAGCCTAATCCGCACACCAGGCCGACGGCAGCATGTCCCGCCCACCGGGACACGTGCCCGGGGCGGGCCGTCGGGCCCGGGGCGACCGCCGGCGGACCGCCGCGCGGCGGGGCGGTCACCGTCTCAACGGCTCCTTAAGACGCCCCTAACCGCACTGATTGCCCCTCAGCACGCCCGCGCCGCACGGCTAGCGTGAACGGCACCACCCTCACCGCGCTCCCTCGAAGGAGTCCCCCCATGCCCGTGCGCCGCCGTCTCCCCCGCTCCCCCGGTGCCCCCCGTGCCCGCGCCGCTCTCACCACGCTCGCCGTCCTGACCGTCGCAGGCCTCGCCGTCGGCCTCGGCAGCACCCCGGCCGCCGCCCACGGGTCGATGCAGAACCCGCTCAGCCGGGTCGAGGGCTGCTACCTGGAGGGCGCCGAGCAGCCGAAGTCGGCGGCCTGCCGGGCGGCCGTGGCGGCCGGCGGCACGGCCGCGCTGTACGACTGGATGAGCCTGCGGATCGGCGACGCCGCCGGCCGCCACCGCGAGCTGATCCCGGACGGCAAGCTGTGCAGCGCCGGCTCCGAGACGTACAAGGGCCTGGACCTGCCGCGCGCCGACTGGCCCGCCACCAACCTCACCGCGGGCGCCGACTTCACCTTCCGCTACCGCGCCACCGCCCCGCACAAGGGGACGTTCCAGCTCTTCATCACCAACGGCAGCTACTCCCCCACCAAGCCCCTGACCTGGGCGAACCTGGAGGCACAGCCCTTCCTGACGCCGACCCACAGCTGGCGGACGGCTCGTACGTCCTGCCCGGCAAGGTGCCGGCCGGGCGGAGCGGACGCCAGCTGATCTACGCGATCTGGCAGCGCTCGGACAGCCCTGAGGCGTTCTACTCCTGCTCGGACGTCGTCTTCGACGGGAGCGGCAGCGCACCGACGTCGACGCCCGCCGTCCCGGGCACCGTCCCGCCCGCGCCCTCGGGCCCGGCGACGGCCGCGCCCAGCCAGGCCGGCCACCCCGCCGGGCACGACCACACCACCGCGGCAGCGCCCGCCCCGGCAGCCGCCGTCACCACCCCGGCGGCGGCGACGACCCAGGCGGCCGCCGCCCCACCCGCCCCCGCCTCCTCGGCCACGTCCGGCACGTCCGGCACGCCCTCGGCCCCGGCCACGTCCGCCGCCGACTCCGCCGCCGACTCCGCCGCCGCGGAGCGCCTCGCCCAGACCGGCTCCGACCGTTCGCTCGGCATCCTCGCCTCGGTCGGCTCCGCCTTCCTGCTGGCCGGCGCGACCGTCGCCGTCCTCCACCGCCAGCGCCGCGGCCGTGGCGCGCACGCCCGCTGACGCCGGACCGCCCGGACGCCCGGTGGGTGCCCCCGCAGACCCACCGGGCGGGTGCGCAGGCCGCCCTGCTGACCCGTCACCGCGGCGGCACCGAAACCGGGACCAACCAGACACCGCGTGATTGAGTAGGGCCCATGAGCCCCTCCTCGTCCTCGCGCCCGCCCCGCCACCACGACGGCCCCTTCCGCGTCGGCCTGATCGGCTACGGCCTGGCCGGCTCCGCCTTCCACGCCCCGCTGATCGCCACCACCCCCGGGCTCCGGCTGGACGCGGTGGTCACCGCCAACCCCGACCGCCGCGAGCAGCTGCAGCGGGAACACCCCGGCGCCCGCGCCGTGGACACCCCCGAGCAGCTGCTCGCCGACCCGGACGCGCTCGACCTGGTCGTCATCGCCTCCCCCAACCGCACCCACGTCCCGCTCGCCCGGGCCGCGCTGCGCGCCGGGCTGGCCACCGTCGTCGACAAGCCGCTGGCCGCCACCGCCGACGAGGCGCTGGAGCTCTGCACGCTGGCCGAGTCCAGCGGCGTCCTGCTCTCCGTCTTCCAGAACCGCCGCTGGGACGGCGACTTCCTCACCGCCGCCCGCCTGGTCCGCGAGGGCGCGCTCGGCCGGGTGCACCGCTTCGAGTCCCGTTTCGAGCGGTTCCGGCCCAAGCCCAAGGCGGGCTGGCGCGAACTGGCCGACCCCGCCGAGGTCGGCGGCACGCTGTACGACCTCGGCAGCCACCTGGTCGACCAGGCGCTCACCCTGTTCGGCCCGGTGGAGACCGTGTACGCGGAGATCGACGTCCGCCGGGACGGCGCGGCGGTCGACGACGACGCCTTCCTCGCCCTCACCCACGCCTCCGGCACCCGCTCGCACCTGTGGACCAGCGCCATCACCCCGCTGGCCGGCCCCCGGCTGCGGGTGCTCGGCGACACCGCCGGCTACGTGAAGTCCGGCATGGACCCGCAGGAGGCGGACCTGCGCGCCGGCCGGCGCCCGGACGGCCGTGACGGGCTCACCTGGGGCGCCGACCGGCCCGCCCTCTACGGCACCCTGGGCACCGACGAGTCCGCCACGCCGATCCCCACCGATCCGGGCGACTACCCCGCCTTCTACGTGGGCGTCGCCGCCGCCCTGGCCCGCCCCGGCACCCCGCCCCCGGTCGACCCGCGCGACGCCGTCGCCACCCTCGCCGTGCTGGAGGCCGCCCGCACCTCCGCAGCCACGGGCACGACCGTCCGGCTGGGCTGAGACACCCCGGCTCCCCGGGGTCCGGGCCCCGGGGAGCCGGGCGCGGTTTCCAGGGCCGGCCGAGGCCCCTGGTCGGCCGTCGCTGCTGGGCCTCGTCGCCACTGCGGGGGCCGGCCGGGAGAGCGTCGTCGTGCGGCGCTCTCGGGGCCCGGCGGTCGGTCCTGCCGGCGGCCGCCGCCCTGGCCGACCGGGTCGAGCAGGACGGTGCGGGGGCCGTCGCCCCCGGCTGACGTCCCCGGCCGACGTCCCCGGCCGACGTCCCCAGCCGACGTCCCCGGTCAGATGCCGATGATCTCCACCGCCGAGCTCAGTCCGCGGAAGTCCGCGACGTTGCGGGTGTAGAGCGGCAGCCCGTGCGCGGAGGCGACGGCGGCGATCATCAGGTCGATCCGGCGCGGGCGCGGCTGACGGCCGGCGGCGATGGTGAGCGTGACCAGCGTCCCGTACCGGGCCGCGGCCGCCGCGTCGAACGGCAGCGGGTCGAAATCCGCCATCGCCGCCCCCAGCACCTCCAGCCGCGCCGCCCGGCTGACCGGGTCGCGCGCCATCGAGACGCCCTGCTGCAACTCGGCGAAGCTGATCGCCGTCAGCTCGGGCACGGCCGGCAGATCGGCCGGGTTGAGCAGCGCCAGATCGATGTAGACACAGGTGTCCAGCACCCCGGCCGGCCGCCGCCGGGACGCCCTGCGCCGCTCAGCCACGCCGCCGCTCGAAGGGGTCGTCGTCCGCGTCCCCGACCAGTTCCTCGGGTCCGAAGTACTCCTCGGCCTCCTTGCGCATCTGCTGGTAGTCGACCCGCGGCAGCTTCACGTGCCGCGCCACCAGCTCCTCCGCGGTGAGCCGCCGGCGTCCCGACACCGGCCGCAGCTCCGCGACCTCGACCCCGTTCCTGGTGATGTGGAAGGTCTCCCCCGCCTCCACCGCATCCATCACCGCGGCGGAGTTGTTCCGGAACTCCCGCTGGGTAATCGTCTTCATCCTTCCAAGGTAGCCCCGCGTAGCACCTCTGGCTACGGCGTGCGCAACCGCTCCGAACGCCGCCCCGCCGCCGGTGCGCGCCCCGCTCATGCTCCTCCCTCCTCCTCCCTCCTCCCTCCTCCCTCCTCCCGTGGGAACCCCGCAGGCCGTACCATCGTCGTCAACGTCTGAAGCCGGTGGCCGGAGCACAGGAGAGGAGCACGCCGTGGGACTGATCGCGATGCTGCTCGGGATGCTCCGCGTGCTGACCGGGGAGGTGCTCACCGACGGTGGGACGCTGACCTCGGTGGCGGCCACCGCGGCCGTGGTGCTGCTGGCCGGGGCGGTGGCGGGGACGCTGGCCGCCGCGCGACTGCTCGGCGCACGGGCGCCGGCCACCGTACGGGACGGGACGCTGCGCAGGCGCGCGTTCCGGACCGCCTTCCTTCCACAACGTGATCCGGACGCCCGGGGCAGGCGACGCCCCAGGGCCCCGGGTGCGGCCCCGGCGGCCGCGTAACCCCCCTCGTTCCCGAGAGCCGTCGACCCGGCTCGACGCGGCCGTCCTCCGTAGACCACTCATGTCCTGAGACGCTGAGACCCCGGAGGGCTCGCTCCACCATGTCCGTTTTCGCAATCCTCGACCCGGCCGTCGGCCTGGCCCACGACGTCGTCGCCGCGCTCGCCCAGGTGCTGCCGACGGCGGCGGCGATCGTCCTGTTCACCGTCTGCGTCCGCCTCGCCCTGCACCCGTTGGCCCGGGCGGCGGCGCGCGGCGAGAAGGCGCGGGCCCGGCTCGCGCCGAAGGTCGCCGAGCTGAACCGCAAGCACAAGGGCAAGCCGGAGAAGCTCCAGGCCGCGCTCGCCGAGATGTACAAGGAGGAGAAGGCCTCGCCGTTCGCCGGCTGCCTGCCGATGCTGGTGCAGATCCCGTTCTTCTCGGTGATGTACCGGCTGTTCACCACCCCGAACGACCTGCTCGGCCACACCCTGTTCGGCGTCCCGCTCGGCCTGCACGTGGGCGGCGCGCAGGACGCGGCGCAGTGGGTGGTCTTCGGCGTGCTCTACGCCGGGCTGGCCGCGGTGGGGTACGTCAACTTCCGGCGGGCCCGCCGGACGCAGGCCGCCGCCCCGCAGCCGGCCGCGCAGCCCGGGCTGTCGTTCCTGCCGTACCTGTCCTTCGGGACGGTGCTGTTCGCCGCACTGGTGCCGCTGGCCGCCGCCGTCTACCTGCTGACCACGACCGCCTGGTCGGCCGCCGAGCGCGCCTGGCTGCACCGGGGTACCGAGGTGCCGGTGGTGCCCGCGCTGGTCTGAGGGCCCCGGTGACGCCCGGGCGGGCGGGATGCGCCGGGCGACCCGGGCGGGCGGGGTACGCCAGTCGTCCCGGGCCGGCGGGGTGCGCCGGTCAGGACTCCTCGAAGTCCCAGACGTACACCGCCTGGCCCGGCGCCGGTTCGCCGCCCGCACCGCGGTAGGTGGCGCGGGCGGCCGTGTTCTCCTCCTCGGTCACCGTCCACAGGCCGTGACAGCCGCGCTCGCGGGACAGCTCCACGAGCGCGGCCGTCAGGGCCCGGCCGATGCCGCGGCCCCGGAACGGCTCGTCCACGCCCAGCTCGTAGAGGAACAGCTCGGTGCCCTTGTCCGGGTGGGTCATCTCGACCCCGGTGGCCATGCCCGCCGGGACGCCGTCGACGTAGGCGATCAGCAGGTGGTGGCGGTCGTCGGCGAGGAAGCGTGCGGTCGCCTCCGGCAGCGGGGGGCTGTCGAAGAGGTGTCCGGCGGCCAGAACCTCGGTGGCCCGGGTAACACGGCGGATCTCCATACCCGGAATCGAAGCCCCGGCCCGAGCAGCGGTCAAGGCAGGTCGTAGCCTGTGCTGATCGTTCTGGTCCGGCCGGATAGGTGGAGGAATTCGTGAAGGTCGCTGCCCCGGCGTTGGCCGAGCTGCGGGAGGTCTGCCAGCCGCAGGCCAAGCTGCAGAGCCGCAACGGCGAGCACTGGGCGGGCCGCCTGTACATGCGGGCGATCTCGCTGCGGACGACGCGGCAGCTGGTGCGGACGTCCGTCTCGCCGAACACGCTGACCTGGGTGATGGTGGTCTGCGGCGTCGGCGCCGGGACCGCCCTGCTGATCCCCGGGCTGACGGGTGCGGTGCTGGCGGCGGTGCTGTTCCAGGGCTTCCTGCTGTTCGACTGCGTCGACGGCGAGGTGGCCCGCTGGAAGCGGCAGTTCAGCACCGCGGGCGTGTACGTCGACCGGCTCGGCGCCTACCTGGCCGATGCGGCGCTGATGATCGGGGCCGGTGTGCGGGCGGCGCGCGGCGGCTCGGAGCTGTGGGTGTCGGTCGGCCTGGCGACGGCGCTGGGCGTGGTCCTGCTCAAGGCGTCGACGGACCTGGTGGACGTGGCCCGGGCCCGCAGCGGTCTCCTTCCGGCCGACGAGGAGTCGACCCAGCCGCGTTCGCAGGGCATCGCGACGGCGCGCCGACTCGCTTCCGTGTTCAAGATCCACCGGGTGACCAACGGCATCGAGGCCTCGCTCGTGCTGCTGGCCACGGCGGTCGCGGACGCCGCGGTCGGAAACATCGGCCCGACCCGGATCGCCCTCGCCGCCATCGCGGTGATCACCTGGGGCATGGTCGTCGCCCACCTCGCGTCGATCCTCTCCTCCTCGCGCCTGCGCTGAGCCGTCAGGGAGGAACCGGCACGGTCTCGGAGGAACTGGCACGGTCTCGCTCGGCGTGACCGGTTCGGGTGGCACCCTGCCGCCGGAACCGGGGGACGAGACGTGGACGCATCAGAGCATCCGGAGGAGCGCGCAGCCGCCGACCGGGGCAGCTGCGGCCGGTACCTCCCCGCCCCCGCACTGGCCGCCGTCGGCGTGGTCGTCGGCACCCGGATGACGGTCCGGGCCTGGAACGACTGCCCGCTCGGGAACAACGTCAGCAACACCATCGGCCTGCAGTTCGGGACGGTCCCGGCGGTATGGCTGACGATGACCGTCGCCCTCGCACTTCTCCAGGCCCTCCTGAGCAGGCACCCGCTCCCCGGCGGCCGGGCCGTCGAGCTGCTGGCACCGGTGCTCACAGCCGTCGTACTGACGGCGCTGTACCGGGCGGGGATGAACTGGCCCTACGTCCAGCCCGACGGAGGCTGCTTCGAGGGTTATCCGCTCTTCCCCTTCACCGGGAAGATCGGCCCGCACACGAGTCCGTAGCCGTGGGCCCGACGGCCCGCGACGCGATGTCGCACTCCGTCGAAGCGGTCGCGCCCGGTCCGGACGGGGCGCGACCCGCTGCTTCGTCGTTCAGGAGGATATGCCGACCCGCTCGGCCTGGGCGGGACAGTCGTGCCTGCCGCCCTGCCCACGATCGACGGCGTTGAGGGCGTCGGTCCGCACCTGGCAGAAGGCTCCGACGACCGCCGCGAGGATGACGAGGATCAGGAGACCGAGCACGGCGGCCTCCTGGCCTGGGCGGAGGTGTGGTTCACGCGGCGGCGTCCAGCTCGAACCAGACGGACTTGCCGTGCTTCTGCGGCTCGGTCCCCCAGCGGTGGGTGAGGCCCTGGACCAGCCGGAGGCCGCGCCCGGACTCCGCGAACTCGCAGGGTTCGGAAGTCGGTGCTGGCGTCGCTCACGGAGACGCGGAGCGTACGGCCGAGGATCAGGACCAGGACGACGGGCGAGGTCGTCCGGCCGTGCCGCCACGCGTTCACGATGAGCTCGGCAAGGGCGAGTTCGGCATCGGCGATGGACTCGAAGTCCCAACCGGCGCGCGCCATGGCGGCGCGCAGGGCCTCGCGGGCGAGGGCGAGGGAAGGGGAGTTGAGGGTGCAGTTACACACGGGGAATCTCCCTGCGGTGTAGGCGATGAAGGACGCACCCGGAGGGTCCGTCGCCGTGAGCGAGCGCGCAGCGGGGTTGGCGTCGCCGCCTGCACGTGCTCTTCGGCGCCCGGGCAGCCGGTACCAACTGCCCTGCTCGTGGACGTTATTGACTACCCATCCGGTGATCGGTGCATCACAGACTGTAGGGCATGAGTACTCACATGTGCCACGCAATCACTGAACTAGTGCCACCGATCCGTCGCTGGACTGATCGGCGGCCCACGTAGATGCTTGACGCATGTCACCACGTGCCATCCCGTCGGCCAGGCAGGAACGGTTGGGTATCGAGCTACGCAAGATGCGTGACTGCGCCGGCCGCACAACTGCCCAGGCAGCAGCCCTCTTCGGCCTCGACAGAACGAAAATCACCCAGATCGAGAAGGCCTACTACCCGGTCACCCCCGACCGGGTACGCGCGCTCGCCGCCGACTACGAGGAAGGCGACACGGCGTACGTCGAGGCTCTCGCCCAGATGGCAGGAGAGAAGCACAAGGGCTGGTGGGAGGAGTACCGAGGATCCGTTCCGGTCGGATTCCTCGATACCTCCGAGCTTGAGTACTTCGCCAATGGCCTGATGACCTACCAGATCTGTCACCCTCCTGGCGCGATGCAGACCGAGGAATACAGTCGGGCTATCTTCCATGAGGCCTATCCGCCCCTGAGGCCTCGCCTCCTGGAATCCCGGGTGGAGAATCGCCTGCACCGCTCCGATCTCCTGATGGCCGAAGGCGCTCATCCCTATACGGCAGTGGTGCATGAAGCGGCTCTCAGGATGCGCTTCGGCGGCCGCGACGTCGCAAGGAAACAGCTGGAGAGAATCCTGGAGCTGTCACACCTTTCGCACGTCAAGGTCCACGTCGTCGGTTTCGAAGCAGAGGGCTTCAAGGGTGCGGGCCAAGCCATCGTCCATGCCAGCGGCCCGGTACGACGGCTGGACACTGTGCAGCTCGATGCAGTTGGCGGCCCGGTCTTCCTCCATGAGAGGACCCAGGTGGACAACTACCGCCAGATCATAGAGCGCATGATCGAGCGAGCACTCACGCCCGAGCAGTCCCGCGATCTCATTACACGTATCCAGAAGGAAATCTAGGCCTTGGAAACTCCACTCTGGACCCGCCCGTCCGCCTGCGCCGATTCCACCAACTGCCCAGAGGTGGCGATATCCGTCGACACCGTCTACTTGCGCAGCAGTCTCCACCCCTCCTCGGTAGCCAAGTTGACCAAGGACGAATGGCGCGTCCTCCTCACCGGCATCCGCAGCGGGGAGTTCGACGTCTGACCCCGGTCATCGGCGTAGGAAGTCGACCTCATCGACTTCCTGCACCGACCTGCCCGCCCCTCCAGGCCTCCGCACGACCTCACCACAACAGTCACGTAGGAGATCCAGGCCGATGGAAAACATCTCGTGGATGCGACCCACCGCATGCGCCGATTCCAACAACTGCCCGGAAGTGGCCATCACGGCCGAGACCGTCTACCTGCGCAGCAGCCTCCACCCCTCCTCCATCGCCCAACTGACCAAAGACGAATGGCGCGACCTCCTCACCGGCATCCGCAACGGCGAGTTCGACGTCTGACTCCGCTCTCCACTCGGCGCAGGAAGTCGACCTCATCGACTTCCTGCGCCCGCTCACTCCCCCGCCGCCGTCTGGCATGATCACCTGCCCAACCACCCTGGGGGAGCACCGACATGGCCGACAACGTCTACGACCGCCAGACCGCCGCCGACTACCGCACCGCCCGCGAGGTGCCCCGCGACGGGCTCGCCGCGTGGCGGCAGGCCGTTGCCGAGGCCGCCCCGCTCGGCCCCGGCTCGACCGTGCTGGACGTGGGCGCCGGCACCGGGGCCTTCGCCGCCGCGTTCCACGACTGGTACGGCGTGCGGGTCCTGGCCGTCGAACCCGCCGAAGCGATGCGGGCGTTGATCCCCGCCTCCCCAGGCATCGACGTGCTCGCCGGAACGGCCGAGGCCCTCCCCGTACCGGACGCCTGCGCGGACGCGGCCTGGCTCGGCTCGGTGCTGCACCACCTCACCGACCTGGAGGCCGCCGCCCGCGAACTGCGGCGCGCCCTGCGGCCGGGCGCACCGGTACTGATCCGCAACACCTTCCCCGGCCGCAGCGACCGGGACCTCCGGGTGCGCTTCTTCCCCAAGACCGCACGGAGCATCGACGGCTACCCGAGCGTCGACCAGGTCTGCGCCGCCTTCGCCACCGCCGGCTTCGCCCGCGTCTCTCTCCGCCCGCTCCCCCAGCAGAGCGCGCCGACCCTCGGTGCCTTCGCCGACGGGCTGCGCCGCGACGCCGACTCCAAGCTCCGTGCCCTCTCCGACACCCAGTACACCGACGGGCTGGCCCGCCTCCGGGCGGCCGCCGCTGCCGCACCGGACGAGCCGGCCGTCAGTTGGATGGACCTCCTGGTCCTGGCCTGACCTCAGGGCCGCCGGGCCGCCCGGCGCGCCGACCGCCCCGGCGCCCTCAGGCCGCCACCCGAGCCGGTGGCGGCCTGACGGTCCCGGGGCGCGGGCGTTACCCGCGCGCCGTGCGGTAGAAGGTGCGCCGTGCCCAGAGGTAGCCGATCCCGGTCAGGGCGACGCACCAGCCCAGGGCGGCGACGGCGCTGCCGCCTATCTCCGTCCCCATCAGCAGGCCGCGCAGGGTCTCGATGATCGGGGTGAACGGCTGGTACTCGGCGAACCAGCGCAGAGCCGTCGGCATGGAGTCCGGCGGGACGATGGCGCTGCCGATGAAGGGCATGAACTGGAGCGGCATCGGGATGTTGCTGGCGCTCTCCGGCGTCTTGGCGACCAGGCCTATGCCTGCTGCGAGCCAGGTCAGGGCCAGCACGACGAAGACGAGCAGGGCGGCGGCGGCGAGCCACTCCACCGGGGTGGCGTTGGGCCGGAAGCCCATCGCGAGGGCGGCGGCGAGCACGAGCACCAGGCCGATCGCCGTCTGGATGACGCTGCCGACCACGTGGCCCGTCAGGAAGGCCGAGCGCGATATCGCCATCGTCCGGAAGCGGTTGACGATGCCCTCGGTCATGTCGACGCAGACGCCGATCGCCGTCACCAGGGCCCCGGACGTCGCCGCCATCAGCAGGATGCCGGGGGTCACGTAGTCGATGTAGCTGCCGGCGCCGATGCCCAGGCCGAGCGCGCCGCCGAACGCGTAGTTGAACAGCAGCAGCATCATCACGGGCATCATCACGACCGCGAAGGTCAGCGACGGGTACCGCTGCGCGTGCTTGAGGTTGCGCCGCAGCATCGTCAGCGAGTCGCTGACGGCGTAGGTGGTCACGCTGCTCATCGGGCGGCCCCCTCGGTCAGGGTGAGGAACACGTCGTCCAGGTCGGCCGTCTCCACGATCAGCCGCTCCGCTCGCACCGAGGCGTTGTCGAGCACGTCGAGCACGGCCTTCACGGTGAGGACGGAGTCGTCCCCGGGGATGTCCAGCCGCAGGGCCTCGACGTCCACCGCCGCGTAGTCGAACAGCGCGGCGGCCGCGGCGAGCTGGGCGCCGTCCGAGAAGTGGAGCCGGATCCGCCCACCGGGGACGATCCGCTTGAGCTCCTCGGCCGTGCCCTCGGCGACGATCCGGCCGCCGTCCAGGACCGCGATCCGGTCGGCGAGCTGGTCGGCCTCGTCCAGGTACTGGGTGGTCAGGAAGATCGTCACCCCGTGGTCGCCGACCAGCCCCCGGATGATCTCCCACATCGTCCGCCGGCTGCGCGGGTCCAGCCCGGTGGTCGGCTCGTCGAGGAAGATCACCTTCGGGTCGCCGACCAGCGTCATCGCCAGGTCGAGCTTGCGCCGCATGCCTCCGGAGAAGGTGGCGACGGGCTTGCGGGCCTCCGCCGTGAGGTCGAACCGCTCCAGCAGCTCCTCGGCCCGCCTCCGCCCCTCCCGACGGCGGAGGTGGTTGAGGTCCGCCATCAGCAGCAGGTTCTCCTCGGCGGTGAGCAGGTTGTCCACCGCCGAGAACTGGCCGGTCACGCCGATCGCCGCCCGCACCCCGTCGACCTCGCGGACGAGGTCGTACCCGGCCACCCGGGCCACCCCGCCGTCGGCCGGGATCAGGGTGGAGAGGATCTGCACAGTGGTCGTCTTACCGGCCCCGTTCGGCCCGAGGAGGGCGAACACGGTGCCGGCCGGGATCTCCAGGTCGACGCCCTTCAGCACCTCCTTGTCCCCGTAGGACTTGGTGAGCCCGATCGCCGAGATCGCCGCCATCACGCCCTCCGGACGATGATGCCGCCCACCTGGGTCCGGCCGCGGACCTCGACGGTCTCCCGGGCGTCGCCCGGACCCTCCGCCGCACCGAGGGTGTTGCGCACCGTGCCGAACTTGCTGTGCACGTCGAGCCAGGCCGCCGTGCCCTCCGCGATGCCGACCTCCATGTCCCCGACGCCGCTCTGCAGGACGACCTTGCCCCGGACCACCCGGTCGAGCCGGATGTGGCCGTTGGCCGTCTTGGCGTCCACGCCCGCCTCGGCGAGGCCGACGTGGATCCGGCCGTTGGAGGCGTTGGCCGTCAGCTCGCCGTGCACCTCGTCGATCTCGGTGTCGCCGTTGCTGTTCTTGACCGTCAGCCGGCCCCCGACGCTGCCGACCTCGATCCGGCCGGCGCCGGACAGCTCGGCGTCCCCGGAGACCGCGCCGACCCGGATGTCCCCGTGGTCGGTCTTGAGCCGCACGCCCTCGGCCCGGTCGATCTGGATCCGCCCCATGGAGGCCTTGAGCCGGCAGTCGCCGAGCGGGCCCTCGGTGACGAAGTCGGCCATCGGGGAGTCCGCGTGCACCTCGGAGCCCGACGGCAGTTCGACCAGGACCTCGATCGAGCCCTTCTTGTTGGAGAACACGGTGCGCTGCTTGGGGCCCTTGACGGTGAGCCGACCGCCGGCGAAGTCGACCTGGGTCAGCTCGGCGGCCTTGACGTCCGCCTCCCTGGCCGCGTTCGCGGGGCGGACCTCGACCACGGTGTCGGTGCGCTTGCCCGCGCGGATCCACACCGTGCCGATCTCGAACTCCAGGGTGGCGGAGATCGGTCCGTCGGTCTCGTACGTAGGCATGGCTGTCCCGTCCTCTTGACTCGTGTAGGTGTTCCCGCTGGTCGGAGCGGGGGTGACGTGGAAGGTGCAGGGGTTCGGATGGTGCGGAAGCGTCAGTGGACCCAGCCGGTGAAGCCCTGGCCGCCGACGCCGCGCGGAGCGCGGACGCCGGGGCCGGCCACCGGGCGGGCGGTGGACTCACCGCCGTCCAGTGCAGCGGCGACGGCCCGGACCAGCCAGGCGTTGAGTGACAGGCCCTCCTGCCCCGCGGCCTCCTCCGCCCGGGCCTTGAGGTTCGCGGGCAGGCGCAGGTTGATCCGGGCGGTGCCCGACTCGTCCGACTCCGGCGCCACCGACGGCACCGCCGACGGGGCCCCCGCCGAACCGGATGGTGCCACCGGAGCCACCGGTGGCACCACGAACGGCACATCGCTGTGGAAGCCGTCGGAGCCGGGCGGTACCGTCACCACGAACTCCGGGTCGAGCCCGCGCAGGCGCACGTCCACCGAGCCCGGGGCAAGGTCGCGGGTGACCTCGCCCATGGCCGCCGAGAGCGCGTTGAGCAGGGTGAGCCGCACGGCCGAGTCCAGCGGAAGTGTCAGCCGCTCGGCCAGCGCGCGGGCTTCGTCCCCGCCGGTGGCGGCGGCCACCGCGAGCTCGTTCCGGAGGTTTTCGACGTACGGCGTGAGGTCCATGGCTTCAGCATGGCACAGCCGTGGTGCCATGTCGAGGCATTGATGGCACCACTTTGGCGCCACGGCACGGAAGGGGTCACGCCGGAAGCGGCGCGGAAGGGGGATCGCGCCGGAAGGGGTCGCGCCGGAAGGGCGCGGAAGGGGCCGCCGGAAGCGGCACCGCCCCGCCGGCCGAAGCCGACGGGGCGGTGGGGTGCGGTGCGGTGTGGCGCGGTGCGGTGTGGCGCGGTGCGGGAAGGGGCTCAGGCCTGCCAGGCCGCCAGGTAGGCGTCGATCTCGCCGGCGATCCGGGCCTTGCCGGCCGTGTCCAGGAAGGACGCCTCGACCGCGTTGCGGGCCAGCGCGGCAACGCCGGCCTCGTCCAGGTCCAGCAGCCGGGCCGCCACGGCGTACTCGGTGTTGAGGTCGGTGCCGAACATCGGCGGGTCGTCGCTGTTGACGGTGACCAGCAGGCCGGAGTCCACCATCTGCCGGATCGGGTGCTCCTCCATCCGCTCCACCGCCCGGGTGGCGATGTTGGAGGTCGGGCAGACCTCCAGCGGGATCCGGTGCTCGCCGAGGAAGTCCATCAGCGCCGGGTCCTTCACCGCCTGCGTGCCGTGGCCGATGCGCTCGGCGCCGAGCACCCGGATCGCGTCCCAGACCGTCTCCGGGCCGGTGGTCTCACCGGCGTGCGGGACGCTGCGCAGGCCGGCCGCGCGCGCCCGGTCGAAGTACGGCTTGAACTGCGGGCGGGGAACGCCGATCTCCGGACCGCCCAGGCCGAAGCTGACCAGGCCCTCGGGGGCGAGGTCGACGGCGAGCCGGGCGGTCTCCTCGGCGGCGGCCAGGCCGGCCTCGCCGGGGATGTCGAAGCACCAGCGGAGCACCACGCCGAGCTCCTTCTCGGCGTGCAGCCGGGCGTCCTCGATGGCCTCCATGAAGGCGACGTCGGGGATGCCGCGGCTGACCGACGAGTACGGGGTCACGGTCAGCTCGGCGTAGCGGATGTTCTGCCGGGCCATGTCCTCGGCGACGCCGTAGGTGAGCGCGCGGACGTCCTCGGCGTCGCGGATCAGGTCGACGACGCTGAGGTAGACCTCGATGAAGTGCGCGAAGTCGGTGAAGGTGAAGTACTCGGCGAGGGCCGCGGGGTCGGTCGGCACCTTGGCCTGGCCGCGGTGGCGGGCGGCCAGCTCGGCGACCACGCGCGGCGAGGCCGAGCCGACGTGGTGGACGTGCAGTTCCGCCTTGGGCATGCCGGCGATGAACGCCTCGATGCCCCGGTTCCCGCTGGGGTTTCCGATCCGACTTCCGTCCGGCTGGACCACGGTGGTGCCCTTCTTTCCTCTACGCGCGTATCAAGCAGTGTCCGCCAGGATAAGCACACCCGGCACGGCGCGGCCCGGCTCACCCGCCGAGCGCGACCGCCGCCGTGTGGATCAGCAGGCCGGCCAGGGCGCCGACCACGGTGCCGTTGATCCGGATGAACTGGAGGTCGCGGCCGACGTTGGCCTCGATCTTGCGGGAGGCGTCGTCCGCGTCCCAGCCCGCCACCGTCTCGGAGATCAGCGAGGTGATCTCCGCGCGGTAGGTGCTGACCAGGTACTGGGCCGCGTCCTGGAGCCAGCCGTCCACCTTGGCCTGGAGCTTCGGGTCGGTCGCCAGGCGCGCGCCGAACTCGCGCACGCCCGTGCGGATGCGCCGGCGCAGTTCACTGTCCTCGTCCTCGGCGGCGTTCAGCACCAGGGAGCGGACGGCGGCCCAGGTGGAGGCGATGAGGTCCTGCACCTCGGAACGGGCCAGCAGCTCCTCCTTGGCCCGCTCGACCCGGGCGATGGTCTCCGGGTCGGTCTGCAGCTCGGTGGCGAAGTCGGCGAGGAAGTTGTCGACGGCGCCGCGGGCCGGGTGCTCGGGGTCGTCGCGGATGTCGGTGACGAACCGCATCAGCTCCTTGTAGACCCGCTCGCCGACCTGGTGGTCGATGAACTTCGGCGTCCACCCCGGGGTCTTCTGGGAGACCTTCTGGACCACCTCCTCGTGGTTCTCGGTCAGCCAGTCGTGCGCCCGGACGGTAACCAGGTCGACCACGCCGTGGTGACCGCCGTCGGCGACCACCTTGCCGAGCATCCGGCCCATCGGCTCGGCGACCGAGGTGGCGGAGGCCCGCCGGGTCACCGCCTCGCCGACGACCGCCTGCACGTCGTCGTCGCGCAGCACCGCGAGCACCCCGCGCAGCGCGGCCGAGGCCTCCTTGGTGACCCGCTCGGCGCTGCCGGGGGCGGCCAGCCACTCGCCCAGTCTGCGGGCGATGCCGAGCGCGGCGAGCCGGCCGCGCACCACGTGACCGGAGAGGAAGTTGTCGCCCACGAAGTCGCCGAGCGACCGGCCGAAGGCGTCCTTCTTGGTCGGGATGATCGCGGTGTGCGGGATCGGCAGGCCGAACGGGCGGCGGAACAACGCGGTCACCGCGAACCAGTCGGCCAGCGCGCCCACCATGCCCGCCTCGGCGGCCGCTGCGACGTAGCCGGCCCAGGCACCGGCGCCGGCCGACTTCGCCCAGGTGGCCAGGGCGAAGACCAGGGTCGCGAAGGCCAGCAGGCCGGTCGCGATGGTCTTCATCCGGCGGACGCCGCGTCTCTTCTCCTCGTCGGCCGCGGTGAACCGGACGCCGGGCCCGGTCCCGCTGAAGGCTTCGTCACTCACCCCGCCAGTCTGCCCCTTGCCCGGCGCGAGCGAACGGCGCGCCCCGCCACCGCGCGCCGGGAGCCCGCCGCCACGCGCCCGGGGGCATCCGGGCACGCGGCCGGCGGACTCGTCGAGCACGCGCGGCCGGGCCGGGCCACCCC